>NZ_JBEXPH010000014.1:0-18574 GCF_040611955.1 Streptomyces sp. NPDC006510
CCGGGGCATATCCCGCTCCGCGGGATATGCCCCGGCAAGCCGGGGCATAGAGCGCGCAGCGCGCAAGCGCGCTGCGAATTCCCGCGCAAGCGCGGGAATGGAATTCCGCAAGCGGAATTCAAAAGGAACGACAATTCGCGCAAGCGCGAATTGCGGGGAGTCCCGCAAGCGGGCCTCCTGGGCTGGCTACGAGGGACGGTGCATCAGGTGAGGGGCTGTGTAGGGCTTGGGAATCCCAGCTACCACCCCCGCAACGGAAGTGACGGACCGTCGGCCTGACGGAGTGCCGGCCCCACCGCGTGACGGGCTCCGCTGCGCTCCACCCGAACCCCTCCCCTGCCACCGAATCGGCGCGTTCACGTTCACCAATACCCCGCCAGCATACCCTATGAACCGTGCGTGCGGGGCGAGATTCAGCCTACGGGGGGAAGCTGCCGCATGGATGATGCATCACGGATACTGGCTGTGTAGAGTCTGGGACCAGACACCACCACCCCGGCCCGCCACTCACCGCGCCGGACTCTCATTCCTATTACGCGCCGCATTCCGCGAAAAGGAGAACACGGGAATGGCCGTGAAACTGCGTGAACACCAGATTGAGGCCGTAGCCGCCATCGTGCGCGGCCTCGATATCCCGCCGGGCGGCATTCCCTGGAACGGTCTGCGCGGGCAGGTGCACGCCGCGTGCGGAACCGGAAAGACCATCATCGCAGCAGCCTCCGCAAAGCGGATTGTGCCCAAGGGCCGCATTCTCGTGGTGGTGCCGACCCTGGATCTCCTGGCGCAGACCGTGAAGGCGTGGAGCGGCGCCGGGCACAAGGGGCCGGCAGTCATGGTGTGCTCGCCGCTGGACGACCCGGAGCTGTGGCACCTGGGGGTGCGGTCCACCACCAACCCCGTGCAGCTGGCGCTATGGCACTCGACAGGGCCGGTGACCATCTACGCCACCTACGCGTCGCTGGGCGTGCTCGTGGAGGCGTTCGAGGGCGCCTACGGGCAGAAGCTCGCGCCGGTGGACCTGGCGGTGGTCGATGAGGCGCACCGGACGTCGGGGTCGATGGGGAAGGCGTGGGCGGACATCCACGACCAGACGAAGATCCCGGCGTACCGTCGGCTGTATCTGACGGCGACGCCGCGGATCTGGGAGGAGCGGCTGAACCGCGAGGTCGCCGAGGGGGTGCGCGACCCGCTGCCGCGCGAGATGGCGGCCTCCATGGACGACGAGAAGGTCTTCGGGCCTGTCCTCTACAAGCTCTCGCTCGCATCGGCCGTGTCGCGGAAGCTGCTGGCGCGGTACCAGATCATCGTCCTGGAGCTCCAGGACCCGGTCGTCACGCCCGAGCGGCTGATGGGCGAGGAACGGCACACCGAGAAGGTCCGCGGGGAGCGCCTGGGCGCCCTCCAGGCCGCGCTGCTGCACACGATGGAGCAGCACAACCTGCAGACCTGCATCACCTTCCACCACCGGACCATAGAGGCTGCGGCGTATGCGGAGGGCCTGGAGCGCGTGGCCAAGCGGCTGCACGCGGACCAGCCGGAGAAGTACCCGGCTCAGATCTGGGCGGACTGGCTGTGCGGCGAGCATGTCCCGGAGCGCCGGCGGGAGGTGCTGGGCAAGTTCGGCTCCACCGCCCGGCGGGCCGTGCTCTCCAACTGCCGCGTCCTAGGTGAGGGTGTCGACATCCGGGCCGTGGACTCCGTGGCCCTGCTGGACCCCAAGGGCGCGCCGCATGACATCGTGCAGGCGATCGGCCGTGCGCTGCGCCAGAAGCCCGGAGAGGGAAAGCTCGCCTCTTTGATCGTGCCGGTATTTCTCCAGCCCGGTGAGCAGCCGGAGGATATGTTCACCTCGGGTTCGTACCGGCCTTTGGTGAAGGTTCTTGAGGGTCTGCGGGCTCACGATGAGGAGGCCGTGGAATTGCTGGCGATCCCGCAAGAGCCTCAGAAGGACGTCGCGCAGCCGTCCGAGTACATCGGTGCCGCGCCCGGTGATAATGAGGAAGAAACTCGTCTGCTGCTCCGCTTTGCGGCTCCGCGTGATCCGGTGATGGTCGCGGACTGGGTCAGCTTCAACGTGATCGACACGGAGCGGCAGGACTGGGCGCGGGGCTGGGCGAAGCTCAAGGAGTTCACCGAGCGTGAGGGTCACGCGCGGGTGCCGTACGAGCACAAGGAGGGCGCGTTCCCGCTGGGGACCTGGGTCGCGGAGCAGCGACGGGCGTACGGGGCCGGGCAGATGACCGGCCGGCGCGCGGCGCGGCTGGAGAAGCTGGGCATGGCCTGGTCGGCGGCCGACGCGCGGTTCCAGGAGAACCTGGCGGCGGCCCGGGTGTACTACGCGGAGCACTGGACGCTGTGCGCGCCCCGGTCGGCGGCCGCGCTGGACAAGCCAGTGGGGCAGTGGCTGTCCAACCTGCGCCGTCCCGGTGCGCTGGCCGAACACCCGGAGTGGGAGACGGCGTTGAAGGAGATCGACGAGGACTGGAACCCGTCGTGGCCCACCGAGTGGCAGCGGCACTACGCCGCGCTGCGCGAGCTGGTGCGCGACGAGGAAGGCCCGGCGGAGGTCCTGCCCGGCTTCACCGTGCACGGCATGGACGTCGGCAAGTGGCTGGCCCGGCAGCGGAAGCCCGAGGCGTGGGCGGCCCTGGCGGAGGGGCAGCGTGAGCGCCTGGAGGCCGTCGGCGTTACCCCGCTCCCCGTCATCGTGCTCCCGGAGGCCCCGGTGGAACGGGGCATGCCCACCGGGCCGTCCACGGCGCCCGTGAGCGCCTTCGAGAGGGGCGTTGCGGCCCTGGCGCAGTACAAGGCCCGGGAAGGGCACCTGCGGGTTCCCAGGGCCCACGTAGAGCGGCTGGAGGACGGCGCCGAGGTCAAGCTCGGGGTGTTCCTCAGCAACAGCAAGAGCCGCCGGGCCAAGCTGACCGTCGACAAGCTCGCCGCGCTGGCCGGCCTCGGGCTGGAGTGGGCGGCCACGGAAGGAGCGGCGTGATGACTACGCCCGAGGAAGAGCGGCGTGTGCAGGACGCCGTACGGCGGCATGCCCGCACCAGGGCTTTCGCGGAGGCGGAGGACGTCGTCTCGGCTGTGCTGTCCGACCCAGGGGTGCAGGAGGCGCGGGGCCGGGTGGAGGCGGCGGAGACGGAGCTCGGCCTGGAGCTGTGCGCCCGCCTCCAGGCGTTCCAGGACCGCTACGACCAGGCCGTGACGGAGGGCGACGTGGCCCGGCTCGCCGGGGGCTGTGCGGGCAAGCACGGCCGCTGGGGGCGGATCTGCGTCCTGCCCGACGGGCACGAGACCTCGATGGAGGAACCGCACTGGGGCCGCAACAGCGAAGGCCGGCCGATCGCGTGGGTGGGCAGTGCACCTGACGACTGGTGAGCAGCGGCGGTGACACCGGCGACAGGACCCCGGGGCGCAGGGCGGCCCGGGGTCCTTCGCTGTCCGGGGCCAGCAACACCGCTCCCAGGCCCTACACGCACTGAGGTGCGATGCCCGGGGGCTCTGAGCTGCGGCATCGCACTGGTGTGCGTGTAGGCCCTGGGATCCTTGGACCGCTCCCCCGGCGAACTACGTTGCAGCGGGGGCGGGATCGGTGAACGAAATCGGCTTGCCGGTGGCCTGGGCGTAGTCGATTTCCCTGCTCGTGGACTCGCCGATGTACCCGCCAGGATTGACGACCAGAACCCGGTCTGCCAGGTCGATCTTGCGCAGGTGGAGGGCGTCCAGCGCCGTCTTCTGCTCGTCGGTGATCAACTCGTCTGCTTCGCCTGGCGCAACAACAATGACCCCGGCGAGGGTCAGATCACGATTCACCGCACGCATCTCGTCCACGAACCGGGTAGAGCCGCAGATGCAGACGATTTCGGGTCGGTCGGGCACAGCTCAGCCCTTCGCTCTGGATCCCGCCGGCCGGTCAGCCGTCGGCTCGTTCCTTCTCGATCGCATTCATCCTGCGGACCATGTCGATCTGCGCGCGGATCATCGTGTCGAACAGGGCCTCCGGATCGCCGTCGGGTCCGGCGTTCGCCGCCAGCAGCGAGGCGACTTGGCTGGCGAGGACAGTGACCACGTCGGCCGTCCCAACCGGGCCGCGGACCTCGATCAGTTTGCGCACGGCGTCGTCGATGCGGTCCATGGCCTCCTCGCCCTGGAGGAACAACCCGAGCCGGTCGGCGAGGAACATCCGGACGACCGCCACACCGTCGGCCAGGGCGGTGTCCACGTTGAAGCCGGCACGGGCCTTCTCCGACTCCCTGAGCACGGCCGGAATCGTGTACGTCCGCTGCTCCGGGATGAGGCCCTCCTCTCGCCACTTCGCGTACGGGATCGGGCCGACGGCGTCACGGCGTGCACGGTGTTCGTTGGTCGGGCGGCCGCCCGCAGTGCGGCAGGCCCGCCTTGCAGCTGCCTTGCAGGTCGGGCATTCGACACGGCGCATCCACGAGCGCACGAGATCCATCTCGGCATCGGAGCGGAGGTGACGTCGCCACTCGCCGCCCCACGGGATGCTCTGCGATCCGTTCTCCACGCCCATTGCCCCCTGGGTCCGGTGGTGTGTGCCGTCGTCGGTGCCGTGATGATGACCGTACCTGCGGTGGCGCCCCTCAGCGGTCGATCGGGAGAATGCCGTCCAGGCCGCTCTCGGAGAGGATCTGTTGGACCGTGTCGTCCAGGGTGCTGGCCGCGTCGATGACGGTCTCCAGGCCGTTGGGGAGCAGGTCCTTCTCTCGGTACCAGTCGCGCAGGTGGCCCTCGTTGACGTGCGCGAGGTATTCGGCGTCTGGTTTCGTCGCGTGCCGGAGCACTGTCTTCTCGAAGGGCACGTGGAGGTAGTAGCACCGTGTGACGCCCTCGTGGGCGCGCACCAGGTCCTGGAGCATCGTGCCGTAGCGGTCGGCGTACAGGATGCCTTCGACGACGACGTGGAAGCCGTTGTCCAGGGCGTAGCGGGCGGTGAGGTCGATCAGGCCGATGTTGGCGCCGCCGGGCCGGTCGCGTTCGCGCAGCACGATGCGGCGCAGGTTGTCCTGGGCGACGATGGCGAGGTTGCGGCCGAACTTCTCGCGCAGGCCGGCCGCGACGGAGGACTTGCCCGAGGCGCTGTTGCCGCGGAGCACGATCAGGCGGGTATCGCTGGTCCCCACGGTGCCGTGCGCGGCCTCAGTCACCCGCGGCTCACCTGGATGCGGTTCTCGTGGAAGTGCTCCCAGTCCATGACCAGGCGGAAGCGGCGGTGGGCCTCCAGGCGCTCCGCGTCGGCCGGCTCCTCGCCGCGCTGGACACGGGCGTCGCCGGATTTCACGAGTTCCGCGAGAGCGAGCCGGACGTCGTCGACGTCCTGGCCCGTGGCTGCCGCCAGCCGGTCCAGAGAGGTGAGGGTCTCTGCCGGTTCACTCAGATCGCCGACCAGGTGGTCGATGAGGGTGTCGAGGAGCAGGCCGGTGCGCATCGTCCAGCGGATCCCATCGAGGCGCTCGGTGAGTTCTGGGTCCAGGGGCAGCAGGTCGCCGGGCAGCGGCAGCGCAGCGGGCATGGACCATCGGGTGCCGTCCGGCGTTTCTTCGCGGCGGGCCAGGCCCCACGTCAGGTACAGCTCGGACAGGTCCCGCACGGTGGTGGGCACCGGGAAGCCGGCGGTCGTCAGCATGGCGCTGAACTGCTCCCAGCGGGCCGCGTCGCATGCCTCGCGGCCTTCCGGCGCGGCCTCGTAGTCCCATTCCTCATCCGGCCAGGAGAAGGTGAGGGGACCGTCGAGGTCGCCGCCGATCATGTCCCAGTGCCCGTCGAAGATCTCTTGCAGAAGGTCGTCCAGGGAGCCGGTGAAACCGGGCTGGCACGCCGTCCCGATCAGCATGGTCAGCGGGAAGCCCTGACGGGGCAGGACGTGCTCCCAGCCCGACACCCACCAGTCGTTGTGCACCGCCATGTCACGGCGCGGTCCGGGCACGGCCGGGTTGTCAGTCATCCGGTGAACTCTTCCTCGAAAAGGCAGACCAAACGCATGCAGCGTACGCACTGCGCGTGCGCTGGTTCAGATGCCGCCGGTCTCCAGCGCGTACAGCTCGTAGGGGACGGTTCCGGTTTCGGTGTCTCGGTCGGCCGTGCCGATGCGGGTGAACCCGGTTTTGGCCAGGACGCGGCCGGAGGCGGGGTTGTCGGGGTGGTGCATGGCCTCCAGCCGGTTGAGGCCGGCGGTGGTGAAGGCGACGGTGACGACCTGGTGGGCGGCGTGGGTGGCGTAGCCGTTGCCCCAGCTGTCCTCGCGGAGGATGTAGCTGATGGCGCCCATAGCCGGGGTGCGTCGGCGTAGGGAGATCAGGCCGATCAGGTCGCTTTCGTGGAGGATGCCCCAGCTCCACTGCGCGCGGGGGGTTTCGGCGGCTCGGGCGAGGGTGTTGCGGATCTTGTCGTGGGCCTGTTCGAGGGTGAGGGGCCTGCCGGTGGTGTGCCGGATGGAGGCCCCGCTGTAGATGCGGGTGAGGGCGGGGGCGTCGTCGAGGGCCAGGGCGCGCAGGGTCACCATGCGGCGGTCAGCTCCTTCGCGGTGGGTCGGTCGGCGGGGTCGGGGGCCAGGCACGCGGTGATGGCGTCCTCGAACGCGGGGAAGGGCCACGGCCGGACGTCGCGCAGTGCGGTGGTGGTGCCCCTGGCGATGACGGCCAGCTTCTCCAGCCGGTCGAGGTCGTCGTTGTAGGCGACGGGGCGCTGGCCGGTCCAGCACCAGAACAGGGAGGCGCCCAGGCTCCAGATGTCGCCGGGCGGCTGTGCCTGGATGTGGGTGTCGGCGGGGGTGTCGAGGATCTGCGTGGCGAGCTCGGGGGCGGTGGTGTGGGTGAGGGCGCCCCGGTAGGGGACGCGGCGGCCGTTGGCGGGGCCGCAGGCGAGGGCGTAGTCGATGACGGCGGCGTGTCCGTCGTGGGTGACCAGGGTGTTGGTCGGCTGGACGTCGGCGTGGGCCCACCCGGCGGCGTGCATGCGGGCGAGGTGCTCGGTCCAGGTGCGGGCGATGCCCGCGAGCCAGGGGCGCACCGAGGCGCGGTCTCCTTCCGGGCCGCGGGCGAGGGCGAGGGCCCGCCACAGGGGCGCACCGTCGATCCAGTTGACGGCCAGCCATCGCCCGCCGTCCCATGTCCCGGCGCTCACCCGGTAGTCGGGGCTGAGGCCGCTGGCAGCGGTGAGGTGACGGAGGTGGTCGTCCTCCTGGGCCATCTCGGCAGCCTTGTCGCGGGCGTTGTCGCCGTCGGGGCTGTTGGCCTTCAGCGCGACGGCACGCTTGGGGCCCTGGAGCTTCCAGGCCCGGGAGCCGCGCCGGTCGCTCAGGACTTGGATCGCGGTGGGCTCGCCGGTGTGTCCGGTGAGGAGGGCGACCGCTTCGCCGGGGGGAGCAGGTGCCTGGCCCATGTGCGGATCTCCGTCCACTCGGTGGGGATGTGCTCGAACACGTCACGGCCGTCGTCGTCGGCCGCGGCGAGCGCGGCGGCCAGGTCGGGCGTCGCGCTCAGGAAGCGGGGGTCGCGGCGACGGACGGCGGCCCTCACGGGAAGGAACGAGGCGGGGGCCGCCGGGATCCGGTGGCCGGCCGCGGTGACTTCCTCTTCGCCCGCGTAGAACTTGCCGAACATCACCCCGACCGGGCCGTAGAGGTTCTTCAGCACCCAGTGCGGCCAGGCCATCAGGTCACGGTGCCGGGCACCGGGTACGTCGCCCAACAGGACGATGTTCTCGCACCGCAGCAGGCCGTGGGGCCGGTTCAGCAAGGGTCGCAGCCACTCAGCGGCCTGGGCGCCCGCGTGGAACAGCTCGGCCTGGACGGCTTCGGAGTCGCCGTCGGCGCGGTAGACCGTCCAGGTCGTCAGCTCCCGTTGGAGGGAAGGGGCGAGGTAGGGGCAGTGGGCGGTCATCTGCCGCGCGTAGTCGCTGATGTCCACGGACCTGGGCCGGGTGGTGCTGGCCTCAACGAGGCGCAGCGCCCCGGCGGTGGGCCGGGGCGCTGCGCTGGTGCGGCCGGTGGTCACCGGCGGGCGGCCTCCGGCTGGTCGGGCGCGACGTCGTCGCCGTCGCCGCCGGCGGGGCCGCAGTCCCACTCCGCGACCACGGTGCCGGTCTCCCGGTAGCGGGCGACGGCGTCCTGGTCGACGTTGCCGTCGGCGTCGGTGAACCAAATCTCCGGCAGCGGCCCGTACGCCTCTTCGTAGGCGGCGACCCAGGCGATCGGGCCGTGGCCGTTGTTCGCGACGTGACGGATGGGCTGCCCGGCGGTCTCCAGGCACAGAGCCGCGTAGGCGGGGGTGCCGAGCTGCTCGTGCCACTCCTTGTCCACGGCCGGGGAGAACATCTCGGGTGCGCTCTGGCCGTTCTTGAAGCGTCGGCCGGTGATGGTCAGGAACCGGCGCAGCTCGGTCGTTGCGGTGCTCATGGTGGTGCCCCTCTCGGTGTCGAGTGGTGCTCGCCCCGTCCGGATGGTCCGGGGGTGCGGTGCTGGTGTGCCGCGCACCCGGGGTCGTTGGGGTCGCGCCCGGGTGCGCGGCGGTCTCAGGGGGTCTTGGCTGGCTCGGGGGCGGCGCTGACGAGGCGGTCCAGGCGCTCGTACAGAGCGCGTACGAGCCGGGCGCGACCCCGGGCGCAGCGCGCGGCGCCCTCCAGCGGGACGGACAGGTGACGGTCGGCTTCCTCGAGGACGACGTCGGCGAGGGCGCGGGCGCCGTGGTCTTCGGGCAGCAGGTCTGCGGCTCGGCGAACGTCGGCGGCGACGGCGCGGGCGGCGCCGGTGAGCAGCAGGGCGATCTGTTCCAGGTCCGCAGGCGGCAGGCCGGGGTCGCCGGTCCACCCGAGCACTGCTTTGACCAGAGCCTTGTGGAGCTCCCGGTCGAGGGGGAGTTCGGCGTCGAGGCCTCCCTCGGGGTCGTGGAGGACCAGGTGTGTGCTGCTCATCGGGGCCTCGCCGGGTCGTGTGGTCGCGGGTGGCGCGGTCTCGTTCGTCGGACATCGACCGCATCCCGACGGTAGGGGCGGGCGGGATGCGGTAGGACTGACCGTGAGTACGGGTTTCGGTGCGCAGGGCGACCGGGGAGCAGGCCGGTATGGGCAGGCCCAGGCGAACATCAGCAGGCGTGGTGAGCGGGTTCGTGCTGCGCCTGGTCCGCGAGTCGATCCCGTGCACGCAGGCCAGCCTGGCGGAGGCCCTGGGCGTGGACGTCGAGACGCTTCAGGGCTGGGAGTCGGGGCGGCGCCCGCTGGCAAATATGCGGGCAGGGGCGCTGCTGGGACTCCGGCGGCGGCTGCCGGCGCTCGGTGCGGACGTGGCGCTCGTGCCGTGGCTGGACGCGGCGATGGACGCGGATCGGATCATCGCAGCCGGACTGGAGGATGAGGCCGGGGGGCCGCACCCGCTCGCCGGGTGGGTGCACACCCGGGACACCGCGCACATGCTGGCCTGGGCGCTGAACGGCACCGTCCCGCCGACGCTCGCCGGACGGTTACCCAGACCCCGGCGCGGCCCGGTCGCCGCCGCGCCGCAGCTGGCGGCCGCGGACCGGGCGATGTTCTTCGACCACCTGCGGGACACGACCGAGGCGGCGGCCCGGCAGGGCGAGGGCGGGGTGCTGCTGCACCGCCAGGCGCTCTACCTCGCCTCGTACGACCGAGGCCCGGACGCGGCCGCGTGGACCGCGCACACCCTTCACCGGCGCCGTGACGTGCTGGCCCGGCGGGGCTGGTCGCCGCACTGGGCGGAGGCCCGCTCCACCGCCACGGCGCTCGCCCGGCTCGGGGACCCGCAGCCGCTGCTGGACTTCATCGACCGCGCCCTGGCCGACGACGACACGGCGGAGGCCGCGAACCTGAACTACTGGGCACTGTGGCTGGGGGCCCTGCCGCTGCCGCAGCCCAACGACACGTTCATGCGGGACCGGGACCTGTCCGGCTGGGATCCGGTGACCCTGCTGCGGGGCCTGGCCCGCGGCCTGCACCTCGCGCCCGGCTACGTCGACCTGTACGCGCACTCGCTGTGGGCGCTGCTGACGGCCTTCCCCTGGCTGTCCCAGGCCGCCGGGCCGCTTGCGGGACCGCTGCGCGAGCAGGCCGGCCAACTCCTGGACGGGGTAGCACTGTCGGCGAGATCGCGGCGCGAACTCGCCCACGTCCACTACGTTTTCGATCACAACCGCTGACACCCGGAGGACCGCATGGCTGATGACACCATCAGGGGCACCGCGAGCTTCATCTCCGAGATGGGCGTGCTCAAGCGCGTCGCACGGACCGGCTGGTGGTTCACCGGCAACAAGGCCCCCGAATCCGTGGCGGAGCACTCCTTCCGCGTCGGGGTGATCGGCTCAGTGCTCGCCATGATGGAAGGCGTCGACCCGGCCCGGGTCGCGTTGATGTGCCTGTTCCACGACTCCCAGGAGACGAGGATCGGGGACATCCCGCACATCGGCCGGAAGTACATCAGGGCCGCGCCGAACGGCGAGGTGACCGCCGACCAGGTCGCCAACGCCCACCCGGCCGTGCGCACCGGCGTGCAGAGCGCGGTCGACGAGTACGAGGCCGCCGAAACCCCGGAGGCGATCGTCGCCCGCGACGCCGACAAGCTGGAATGCCTGGTCCAGGCGGTCGAGTACCGGGAGCAGGGCTACAGCCTCACCCAGAACTGGATCGACACCAGCCTCGCCTCGCTCAAGACCCCGTCCGCGAAAGCCCTCGCCGACGCCGCGCTGAGCATGGACTCGCTCCAGTGGCAGAAGAACTTCCTGCACTGACCGGCCCGTCCCCGGCGAGGCCCCCGGCGCTGCTGGGGGCCTCTTGCCGTTCGGTCGCGGGTTGGCGTGAGGCGGTCTTGTGCCGCCGCTCGCGCGTGGCTGAGGCTTGGCTGATCACCACACCAAGGGGGGTACCTCGATGGGACGGTTCAAGCCCAAGAAGCAGCGCGGCAACCAGCAGCAGGCGCGCCAGCGCTTCCACATCGACGACCGGGCCGTCACCCATCCTGGCGGCCGGGGAGCAGCTGAGCAACAACGTCGACGACCACGGCCGGCTGCTCTACATGGACTCTCCGTCGCTCGGCCTGGGGCAGGTCGCCACCGGCATCGACCCGGACACCGGCACCGTGCAGACCACTGACGGCGAGGACCCGATGCCGGTGGCCCTGTTCGAGCCCGAGCGCGCGATGATGTCCCGTCTCCCGGGCGGCAACCCGACCGAGATCCAGGTCGAGGGCGCCATCGCGTCCGGGATGCGGCGCTTCCCCCGCGGCATCGCCGATCTGCGGACCATCCCCGGCTGGGCCCTGCATCGGCTGGCTGACGACCGGATCGAGCTGCGCTCCCCCGATGGCGGCGTCTACTCCAGGATCACCGTCCCCGCCTCGCCGGACTGGTACTCCGCCGCCCTGCACCACGGGTACGTCGTGTGCTTCTACGGCCCGCAGCTCGGAGTGCGCACCCCGCCGGGCAGCACCCCGGAGCAGTACACCGACGCCAAGCGGCTGGAGGAGTTTCGCACTGCCCGTGGCCGCGGCCTGGTCGCCGCCGGCATCATCGCCTACCGCAATAACCGCTGACCCTCGGCCTGGGGCCCTGCCCGCCAGCACGGGGGTGAGCCCCAGCCAGCTCAGGAAGCGGCGAGCGTCGTCACGGGCCTGGAGGCCGAACGCGAACCCCGGCGCCCCGGCATTCTTGCCGTCACCGATGCCTCGCCCTCCAGGGCCTGTTCCCGAGTCTGTGCCCCCTTGCTGCGGCGCAGCACTGCTTGGGCGTACAGGTACTCCAGTTCACCGGCCTGAGTGCGCAGACTGTCGGGTGTCGAGCCCGGATAGTCCTGGAGAATCTTCCACCCGCTGTACCAGTGGGCGCTGTCGACGCTCGCGGGAAGGACCAGGGCGGCGGCTTCGAAGGCGGCGAGTTCGGCGAAGCTGCCCTGTCTCTCCCTTGAGAGGGAAGCCAGCCAGATTTTCAGCGCCGCCGCTTTGCGGGGGCGGTCGCTGAATCGGGCGCTGAGCTTGCGGAGGCGTTTGGCGTGCTGGTGCAGGAGGAACGTGCCGAGCTGCGTAGCCAGAGCGCGGGCGCGGGCAACCTCGCCAGGCGTGAAGTAACGGCTCAGTTCGGCAAGTTCCCGATCGCGGAGGTCTTCGGAGGGCTTGGTGTGCACGACCCGTATTGTGCTTCGCCTGACTCCTGACTGCGGGCAGCGCCACACCCCTGCGCGGGCGCAGCGAGCGGTGCCTTCCAACGTGCCGACCGGCGGCCGTCGGCTTCGGCGAGGCGCTGCGGCCGTGACAGCTTCTGGTCTGTCCGGGTGAGCGAACCCCACGACTGAGGATTCCGTGGGCGCGGCCCATCTACCGTGCGGCCATGGACTCCACTCCGATGCCTGAGCCGTTGCGGCGGGCGATCCACCAGCTTGTCTCCGAGGGCGTGCAGAACTGCCAGGAGGTGCTGCGGTACACCGAGCCCGACCAGGCGCACACCTGGAAGCGGATGACGCTGTACCGGGCGACGGACGCGGCGGACACCATGGACATGGTGGCCATGCTGATTGCCGCGTACTGCGAGCGCACCGGCATGGCATCTCACACGTTGCAGAGTTACCTCCAGGTCGGGCAGCAGGCGATTCGGGCTCACGGCACTCAGGAAGAGGGCCGCTCGCACGTGGCGGGCCTGATGGGCGAGGCGATCTCGTACGAGGCGACGCGGGCGTCGACGAACCGGATGCGGCACCACCGGGGCCAGAATCAGGCCGAGCAGGCACAGCGGCCCGAGGACGACCCGGGCAAGCTGTTCACCGAGGCGTGCCTGCACGGGTTGAAGGCGAAGCTGTATGACGACGTCGACTCGCTGGACAGCTACCTGCCGCCGCAGGTGGCCGCGATGGCTCGCCGGGTCGCGGAGGCTCTCGAAGTGCCGGAGCTGGCAACGACGTGATGCAGGAGTCACGCGGTCGTTGGACTGCGTGAACCCAACCGGGCCCCGGGGGTGTCATGGCTGATCCCCCGGGGCCCGTGGTGTGTCCGACTCCGGGTCGGTCAGTCGTTGTCGGTCTCGGTGGTGGTGATCCCGGCGGCGGCTTCGTCGTCGGTCAGGAGCAGGACCTGCGTCGGGTGGATGTTCGAGCGCTGCACGACGTGGACGTGGCCCGGCTGCGTGGTGGGCTCCGGGGCGGGGCGGACCTCGGGGGCGAGGTGCTTCCAGGTGCGGGTGGTCACCCGTCCCAGGACCACGGTGGAGAAGTTCTCGCGCCACTCACCGAGGACGCCCTTGGTGAGCTGGGTGCCGACGAGGATGTGGATGCGGGCCTTGGGGCCGGCGAAGAGCACGTACTCGAGGGCGTCGACGGCCGGGGACGTCTTGGGGTCTCCCTTCTCCCGGACGGTGTCCCAGTAGCGGGCCAGCTGCCCCAGGGTGATGTCGGCGGCGTCGAACACCACGGTCAGGCGCGGCAGGTCGTCGACATCACCGTCCTGGTTCATGAGGTGGAGGCGGCGCTGGAGTTCGGCCCGCAGGCCCACCAGGGCGTTGTGGATGTCGGCGATGTCGCGGCAGTAGGTGACGCCGGGCACGCCGCTGGCCCAACGGTGCGAGATCCGCTTGAGGTCGAGGACCAGGCCGTGGGAGCCGTCGTGCAGGAGCTGGGCGGCCAGGGTGCGCAGGACGGTGGTGGTGCCGCCGCCGGTGCCGGAGCAGACCAGGACGTGCGGCCCTTCGCCGTCCAGGTCGACGCAGACCGGCTGCCCGTCGTCGGCGAGGCCGATCAGGACCAGGGAGGCGGGCAGCGCCTCCATGTGCTCGCGGATGGCGGGGTCGGTCAGGCGCAGCGTCGTGGTCGTCTTCTTCGTCATGGTGCGGGGTTCCTTTTCTGTGCTGTGCCTGGTGAACCGGGTGTTCTTCCAGGTGGAGGGGGATCGTGTCGTCCGAACCGGACAGGGCCGGTTCGCGGACGTAGGCGGGCCGGGTCGGTCAGCCGGAGTCGGTGGTGCCGGCGCGGGGCCGGGGCCGGGGCGGCCGGCGCCGTCACCGTGGTGTCGGCGGCCGGGGCCGGTGGTGTGAGGCTCCAGGCGTCGGCGAGGAAGTCCGGGTCGGTGGCCGGGGCGGCGGCGGGCGGGAGCTCGGGGGCGCTGGTGTTCCAGGCGTCGGTGAGGAGGTCGGCGGCTGGGGCGGGCGTCTTCTGCAGGGTGGGGCCGGTCTTGCCCTTGGCGTGGACGCCGGACATCGCCCACTCGCGGGCCTCCGCGTTCGACAGGTTCAGGACCTGCGTCTCCTGGGCGCGGCCGCGGGTGACGACTTGGACGCGGCCTGGGTGCTCGCTCGCCATCGGGATGGGGCTGACTTCGGGCGTGAGCATGCGCCAGGCGTTGAGTGTGTAGCGGACCAGGATCCGGGTGGCGAACTGCTCGCGCATCGCCGGGCCGCCGACGGCATTGGCGGTCGCGGACTGGGCGACCAGGAGCACGTGCAGGCGGACCTGGCGGCCCATGTACAGGATCTCGGCGAGCGCTTCGACGGCCGGGGACGTCTTCGGGTCGCCGCTCTCGCGGATCTTCGCCCAGTACCGCTTGAGCTGCGCCATGGTCGCGTTGACCTCTTCGAGGAGGATCACGATCCTGGGGCCGACGCGCCACGGCTCCTTTTCGAGGACGTCGTCGGCCAGCTGCTCGGCGAGGGCGAGTCGGTGCCGGCCTTCCTGTGCGAGATGGACCAGGGCGTCGTGGATCTCGCCGATGTCCCGGCAGTAGGTGACGCCGGGCACGCCACGGGCCCAGGTGTGGGAGATCCGCTTGAAGTCCAGGACGTAGGCGAGCGCGCCGTTGTGGACGAACTGGCAGCAGATCGCCCGCAGGATGGTCGACTTGCCGCCGCCAGTGCCTGCGGAGATCAGGACGTGCGGGGAGTCGGCGTCCAGGTCGACGGAGACCTTCTTCTTGCCCGAGCCCAGGCCGATCAGCGGCGCGGACTCGGGCATCTTCGCGAGGATCTCGCGCACCCCTGGGTCGGACAGGCTCAGTTTCTTGGGCGGGACCTTGCGCTTCTTGACGATGACGTGGGTGTCCTTGCCCGCCCGGCGCCAGGTGAAGGAGACGTTCTCCAGGGCGAGCTTCTTCACGATGAGGTCGGCGACCTGGTCCTCGTTGAACCTCATGTGGGTGGGCACGTCGATGCGTATCTGAGCGTCGTCGTCGGAGAAGTTCCTGGGTACGTGGAGGTAGCGGCGCGGATCGGTGAGCTCCGACATGCCCAGCGGCACGGCGAGCGCCTCGTGCAGCGGGGTCACCCACTCGCGCATGAACTCGCGGCGCCCCCGGGTCAGCAGCCCGTACGCGACGCCACCGACAGCCGCGGCCGAAGCGGCAGCGATGCCGCCGGTCTCCAGCGTCGCCAGGGCCGGGTCGGGGTTCTCCCAGATGTCGCGCGCGGTGGCGAAGGTGGAGTCCTGGTTCTCCCACAGCGCCCAGTAGCCGGCCCCGCCGGTCGCGACCAGGCCGCCGACGCGGAAGGTCAGGCGCTGCCACCCGGCCCGGTAGGAGGAGCGGGACACCTTGGCATCGACCTTGGGCAGGACACGGGTGCCCTTGCGCCAGAACGTCGCGTCGGTCTTCCGCTCCCCGTCCATGGGGCGGCCGGCCAGGAACCGGCCGATGCCGAACGCCAGCGACTCGGCGGTCTCTTCCACCTGCTTGTCGAACTTGGTTTGTGCCATGGCCGTGCCCTTTCGGTCTGCGTCCCGGCACCTCACACCCGGAAGCGGACACCGAACTTATGAGCGCTGGCCTGTGCATAGAGTTCGGCGAAAAGCGGGCCCCGGGCTGCGATCTGTGGACAACTTTCCGGCCCGAAAATCCGCAGGCGCCCCGCCTGTGAGCCGCAGTCGGTACAACGGTGAGGAGAGATCAACCAGACCCGGCGGGGTCGACGAACAGCTACCGCGGCGACGTGCTGCGCGTCCTCGGAGCGCTGAAGGTCGCGACGGCTGATCAGATCCAGCGGATCGGCGCTCCGCACCTGACCTTCCGGCACGCCGACAAGCCGACCCCCTCGAAGCAGAAGCAGGCCCGAACCGCCTCACACACCGGCGCGCTCTCCGACATGCGCAAGCACGGCCTGTCCGAGAACGGCGGCTCCACCGAGACGGGCGACTCTCTGCGAAACCTCACCCTCAAGGGCCTGGAGGCCGCCTCCTACGAGCTGCAGCGCCCGGTGACGGAGATGGGCTCCACCGCACGCGGCGCGGGCTCCAGCGGCGCCTCACACCCGATGGCCGTCAACGAGACGGTGATCGCACTGCTGCGCCCGAAGCCGAACATGGCCAGGCTCGCCGACGACCCGGCCGAAGTCCGGGAAGCCGCCCAGGCCGCCGTCGACGGACCGGACGGGATCGGCACGATCGCCTCGTACTGGACCGAAGTCCCGCTGCCCGCGACCGGCACGTGGAACACGCCGGGCAAGGGCGGCGCCCAGGCCGACCTTGTCCTGACAGCCTCGCAGGACCGGGTGCCGCTGCTGTTCATCGAGGTCGACAACTGCCACGAGACCGCGGAGGAGCTCGCCGCCAAGCTGGAGAAGTACGCCCGGTTCTTCCGGCGGAAGGTGAAGGACACTGACGGCCGTGAGCGCCCGATGTGGCGCACCCGCTGGAGCGCTCCGGCCACCTGGTCCGGCGACGCGACGTACCCGCCCGTGCTGCTGGTGTTCAACCGCATCGGCGAGCGCAACCCCAACCGCACCGTCCCGCGCCTGCAAGAGCTGACCCGTCACCTGTGGCAGGGAGAGCACCAGCGCGGCGGCCACCATCACTACGACGGGAAGATCCCGATCATCGCCGTCGGGCTGGGCAACCTCCGCGAGCACGGACCGGCCGGCTCCGTCTTCCTCCGCTTCGGCCGCGACCACATGCAGCCGCTCCTGGAAGCGATCGGCAACCCGCGCCGTGAGGCCGCCGACGCCCGCGAGGCCGAGGAGTCCAAGGCCCGCCAGGCCGAGTACCAGGCACAGGTACGGCGGGCGGCCCAGGAGCAGGCGGCGAAGCAGGCAGCCGAGCGCGAGGCCCGCCGTCCCATCTGCACCGGCTGCGGAGCGAAGTTCACCGACGCCCGCTGGGAGGCGGTACAGCCGAAGGACTAGGGTACCCCGAAGGACTCCCACCCGCACCTGTGCGACGGCTGCAAGCAGAGGGCCAGCGCGGCCGCCGCCGGCCCGGCGGCCGGCACCCGGAAGCACCAGGAGACGGCGCGCGCGGAAGTGGGGCAGCACGACTTCCGACGGAACACCCGGCGACCCGTCTGCGCCCAGTGCGGTGCCGACTTCACCGACGAACGGTGGCGGGCGACCGAGCGCGTCGGCTGGGGCATGGCCCAAGACCCCCGACTGTCGCTGTGCGGGGACTGCGACCAGCGGCACGAGACCGACTGGGAGCAAGCCTGGCCGGGCGCGATCCGCAGGGACCAGGAGCAGGACCAGGACCGGGCGGTGCCCGAGCAGAAGGCCACCGGCTGGCTGTCACGTCTGCGCCGCTGATTGGAAGCGGTCAGGCTTCCTTGCCGGATCTGTCCGGCAAATGTTGTTTCGCGCTTGGGGGCTGGTGCCGGGAGCCTGCGGGGTATGGCGGGGTCTCACGGGCAACGCCGACCGGGCCGGATGACCTGTGGTTTTGGTCAAGTGTTGACCTGTTTTCGGTCCGCCTGTCAGTCATTACAAGTTCTGAGTGTCACGCAGGGTGTTCGAAGGTGGTCCGATGGGATGGAGTCTGGTGCTCGGGAGGGTGCTCCGGTTCGGGTGAAAACGGGCTTGGGGGTGCCCGGCTCTCCGGAGAACCGGAGGGAGGTAGATCTGCCGCGCTCCAAGATCAGGATGTGTTGGCAGGGATCAGGAGGTGCGGTCTGCGCGGTTGCTGGACGCCAAAGCGGAGCGATTTTGAAGGGGACGCGATGGCGGGCGTTCGGGCGCTCGCTTCTGTGCCGCACAGATCCGGGAGCTCAAGGGGTTGGTGACACCCTGTGAGGTTCTTGCGAATACCTGGGTGGCATAAATGTTCGAGCGATCGCGGCAGGCACATCATATGGTCCCTAAGCGATTTGCAAACGACATCGATTGGCTCGGGTTCGTCGCCCGAGCTTGACGAGGGGGATCTATGCGCGTGTCTCGGATGGCAGCTGTTGCGACAGGTGCCGTGGCCATTGGAGTTCTCGGTATCGCACCGGCGTTCGCGGAAGGCGGCTTTGGCAGCAGCATCAGCGGGTGGCTTCCGGGCAAGGACTCCCGCAGCTGGAAAGACAACAACAGCGACAGTGTCTCGACGAGTGTGAAGTTCGCCGGCTGCTCTGTCGACAACGGCCGTTTCAGTTACGCGGGACTTCAGTTGAAGAAGGCGCGTCCCGGGCTGCCGGATACGGTCGTCAACAGGGACGACAACTACTGCGACACGTCGAGCTTCGGTGACAAGGCTGGCGGAACCTACTACTTCCACTACTCGAACCTGAACGGGCAGGACAGCGTTTCCGCCTACCTCAGCGTCGATACGGTGACAGTGCGTTACTGACCGGTTTGAGTGTCGTGGGGTGACCGGTTGCAACCGGTCACCCCACGAC
>NZ_JBEXPH010000014.1:18582-80076 GCF_040611955.1 Streptomyces sp. NPDC006510
CCTCTGGTCTGCGCCGCGATCTTCTTCACTCTGTCCTCGTGCTTGCCTCGGTTTGTTGATGAGTTGCTGTAGTGTCTTGGCGCGGCCCCCCCCCCCCCCCCCCCCCCCCCCCCACGACACCGTCTGGTTCGATAGCAACCACTCACCTGGAGTTTGCGTGCCACTGCGTTTCACGGACTGTTCGTTCGCCTACCGGGCCGACACCCCCGTGCTCGACTGCCTCACGATGGATTTCCCGGAAGGGTGCACGGTCCTGCTCGGCCCGAACGGGGCCGGGAAGTCGACGCTGCTTTCGCTCGGTGCATCGGCGCTCGCGCCCATCTCGGGGCGCGTCACGCTGGGACGTGCGGACAGCGTTCGGCGACGGGACCGCCGGGCTTACCGGCAGCGGGTGGGGTGGCTGCCGCAGGAGGTCAAGGCGATCCCCGCTCTGACGGTCCGTGAACAGGCCGCCTACGTGGGCTGGCTGAAAGGCTTGTCGAAACGCGACGCTTGGGACCGGTCAGCCAACGCGCTTGAAAGGGTCCGCCTGACAGAACTGGGCGGGCGCAAAAGCCACGAACTTTCCGGGGGGCAACTGCGCCGCTTGGGCATCGCGCAGACACTCGTGCACCAGGCCGAGGTTGTCCTCCTGGACGAACCGACGGCCGGCCTCGACCCCGTCCAGCGGGGTGTCTTTCGTGACCTGCTCGCGGAACTGAGCGGGTCGGTGCACTTCGTCGTCTCCACGCACCAGACCGAAGATCTCGCTGACATCTACGACACCGTTGTCGTCTTCGACCGCGGCCAGCCGGTCTTCCGAGGATCGGTGCCCGAATTCTTCGCCGCAGCCCCCGCCGATACCCCGTACGAGCGGCGTGCGGAAAGCGCCTACCGCGGCCTGGTCCGTGGGGAGGTCTGAGCTATGCGCACCGCGACACTCCTGCGTTCCGGCCCAGCCGTATGGGCCGCTGTGGTTCTGGTTCCGGTTCTCGTGTGGTTCAGCGCCCAGAACACCGACTCCACGCTCGCCTACTGGCCGTCGATCAGTTCCCAGACCACCATTGTCATCGGCTTCATCAGCGCCGCGTGCGGGGCGGGAGCAGCCTGGGAAGCGGCCCGGATCAAACAAGGCGGAATCCGCGCACTCGCCCCGGCCCGCGGAATGCTCAGCATCGCAACACTGCACCTGGGCCCAGTCGCCGTACTCGGTCTGATCGCGATCGTCGCCCCCTTTGCGGTCGTCATGACCTCCGTGGCGCTCCCGTCCGGCTTCCCGAACCCGGCGATTCTCACCGTCTCCTACAGCGTGATCCTGTCTCACATCGCCCTGGGCTGGTTCGTCGGCGCCCGCATGCCGAAACTCCTCGGCGCCACCACCATGCTGCTCTTCGGGTACCTATGGGGATTCTGGCCGGCTGCCATCGGCGGTCTGCCCTGGCTACGCCACCTCAACGGGCAGGGTGTCACCGAGTGCTGCGGCCTCGATCAGGAGCCCTCTGTCCGCAGCATGGCAGCCACCGTCATGTTCTCCCTGGCTATCGTGACGGCCATCGTGCTCAGCTCAGCGCTGCACCATCGCCTCTGGCGCCCGCTGCTGTCTTTCACCGCGTTCACCGCCGCCACCGCCGTGGCGCTCATCCTGGCCGTCCCCCTCGACTTCAGCGGCACGCAGACCCGCGACGCCGCGCTGCGAACGTGCTCCGGTCAGAATCCGCAGATCTGCCTGTGGCCGGAACAGAACACCCAGCGTGAAGAGATCACCCGCTGGGCCGAGGAAACCACCAATGAACTGGCAGCCGTCGGCGTAGCCCCTGACCGGCAAGTCGAGTTCGGGAACCCCCGCCCCGACCGGGCCAACGTCGCCTCGAACATCGCGACCAGCCCTCTGCCCGACCAATCGCCCCCGTGCGCCCTCCGTCAAGGCGCCGCGTACCCCGGCGACGAGGCCGTGGTCGCCATATACGCCTGGCTTTCCCTCACCGGTGGCGTCCCCAAGGACGACCTCGCCCAGCGCTGGCCCCACGAAGCCATCACTCTCGCCGAGCAGATCCGAGCCCTGCCCACGCAGGCTCAAAAGACCTGGTACGAACGGAACATGCGGTCCGTACACGACTGCGCCGTGCTGCCTGACCTCGATCCCGCCTCCTACACCAAGGCAGCCGCATCGTGAACTGGTGGCACCGCGCACACAGCACACCCCTCGCAGCAACCGTCCTCACCGCCACCATGCTCTTGGTGCCGCTCCTCGGCGGCTCCGTTGTACCGATCCCCTCGCTGCTCGCCGGAATGAGCGCAGGAATCCCCGTAGCCCTTGTGCTCCCCGCTGTCACGGCGGCGCTTACCCTGCACGCCCTCAACAGAGTCCCCCGCGTCTACGACACCACCGCGGTCCGCCCCGTGGCCAGCTACCAAGCGGGCATGTTGGCATCAACCGCGCTGCTGGCCGCAGCTATCGGGGTCGGCGCCGCCTACGCCGCGGACTCATCCATGGCCCTCGCCGCAGCAAGAAACTTCGTCGGATACCTCGGCACCGGCCTCATCGTTCAATATTTCGTCGGCCACCTGTACGGCCCACTGGCCGTCGCTCTTGTGCCGGTGCTCTGCGCACTCATCGGACTCGGCCCCGGCGGCCGTCCCTACCCATGGACCTGGCCCCTACACGAAGCATCCTCCGCCATCGCAGCCGGCACTTCCCTATTCCTCCTCACCAGCGGTATCGCCGCAGCAAGTCTCCTCACACCACGCGATGCGTCGCAACGCACATCCGCCTGAACGTCCGCTGCGCGGAGTACCTGGACCGAACCCGGCGGGTCGGCATGACCACCGCTAACGCCCACTACCCGGGACGATGCTTTCGGAGATCCAGGCGTGGGCGCTGACCACGCCCCCGAGTACGCGTCGGCGCCCGGCTGCTCGGTGCTCACGCGGTGCCTCCCTTGTCGTGGTGGGTGCGGTGGGCGACCCAGTCCGGATCGCGTACGGGCGCCGGCGCCCGCGTCTCGGTGACCGGGGCGCGCATCACGCGCCTGCTGGTGCGCGGCGCGGTGACGACGTGGGCCAGGACGACGACGGCCTGCCGCCCGGCGCCGCCCCGCACCCATGCCCCGGTGAAGCGAACCTGATCGGCCGCCCAGTCACCCAGGCGCCGCCACGGACGCAGCCGACCGAGCAGATAGCTGGCCGCGAGCGCGACGACCGCGGTGACGACGACGCCCATCACGACCACCGCATCCCGATCGCGGACAGCAGCTCCACCCGCTCCGGGGACAGCGTCGCGGCCCTGCTGCGCTGGTTCCCGAGCGACCGAAGACGACGCGCCCGAGTACAAAGCCGCGGTGGAGCGCGCGAAGCAGTACGAGGCGATGGCCGCCCGGTACGTCAAGAAGGCGATCGCGGGCGACGCGGGCGCGGCACAGATGGCGCAGACGTTCGCGTCGCTGGCAGCCGCCGCCCGGATGGAGCGCCTGGACTGGCGAATGCGGGTGCTGGGCGACCAGCTCGGGAACGTGAAGAAGGCGATGGACCGTCTTCGCCTCAAGCTGCCCGAGCGGTGACGTCCGTCAGCTGGCAGCGGCGCTGCTTACCGTGGGGTCGTGACCACACCCTCCGACGACGCAGCCAGGCCGGTGCCGGTGCGGGTCGTGCTGCCCGCCGACCCGCTGCTCGGGCACCCGGAGCAGGAGGTCGTGGCACGGCTGTGGAGGCGGCGCCAGACCGAGACGGGCTGGGTGTACCTCGTGGGGCTGCCGTCGTACCGGGGTCTTGAGAACGGCGGGGTGGAGGCGGCGGAGTACCGGGTGTGGGTGAGGGCGCCCGACCATGTACGGCCGGTCGACGGCGTCGACTACGACCAGGTCGCCACCGAGCACCTGGAACCGGCGCCCACCTCGGTGGTCCGTGAGGTCCTCGGGGAGCGCCGCCCTTCGGGCTGGGTGCTGGCGAAGGTGCGTGAGGGCCGGGGCCCGGCCTGGGGTGTCCTGCACGCGCCGGACTGCGATGAGGCACCGCAGGGCGCGCCGCTGCTCGATGCGGAGCGCGCGTTGAACGTCGCGGAGAACCCGGGAACGCGGCTGTGCACGCTGTGCGGGTGTGCTCAGGAACTGACACCGCTGTTGCGTGGCTTCGATCAGATCTCCGACTCCTGACACTGCGTCCGACCCTCTACTCACCCGTAAGGATCATGCGCTCCGGTTTCTCGGACGCCTGCCTCCCGCTGCCCGTACGGTCCGCTCGGGCGCGGCCGCCCGTGCCCGCCTGGAGGGGAGCAGACCATGACCGACGTCGCCACCGAGCTGGGGGAGACCGACGAGCCCGGGCAGAAGCTGGACTGGGACGAACGCTGGATGAAACTGCTGGAGCGCATCGACCCTCACGCCGCTTTCGCGCTCGCGGTGTTAGGCATTTTCGGCCTGTTGGCCACACTGGGTGTTACGGGCACCCAGCTGCACGACTGGCTGGAGCGGGATCAGGGGATGCGCGGCGCCTCCGTACCGGTGACTGTCCTTCTCTTGGGCGTGGTCGTCGTCTGGTCGGGCTTTCTGCCGTTCCGAACGGATCGGCACCTCGTGATCGACACCCCTGCCCTGACCGCGTACGGCATCGTCTTCTACGGCGTTCACTGGGGCATGATCCCCGCCGTGCACCCGCAGACCGTCTCGTGGTGGATCTGGCACACCGCCCTGATCACGCTGCTGTGCGCGCTCCTGCCGGCCCTGCCCGCCGCGGTCGCGGCCCTGATCGACAGGAGCCCCGATCCGGCCCCGGTGAAGTAGGAAGCGGGCCATGGGCCGCCGGTCGCTGCGCACGGTGCCAGGGCTCCGCTCCACTTGCGCCCCGCACTCGAACCGGGATCTGGGCATGCAGTCCGCCCTGCGGTGAGGGGCAGCCACCAAGGGCCGGGCTACTCGCCCACATCGTCAGGGTCGGGCAGTCGGGGCGGGAAGTGCCGCTCCAGGATTTCCGCCCACTTGTGGAGGACGACGAAGCCGGTGGTGTCGGCCTGCGCCTGGACGAGCTCGGTCAGCGCGTCGATGAACGGCTGAGCAGGCGTGTCCGGCGGCATCGCGGCCGCCGCCTGCTTCAGTCGTTCATGGGCGGCCGGGAAGACACCCTTGGCCCAGGCGTCTTGTTCCTTGATGCGGCGGGAGCCAGCCTCGAAGTTGATCTGCATGATGGTCCACTGCGGGCAGTCCGGCGTGTGCCACATCTGAATCGGCATGCCCACCCCGACGCAGGCATTCTCAGGACCGGGACCGGCCTTGCAGTCCGGGCACAGCTCGCCCCCCGTCTCAGCGAAACCCTTCATCAGGATGCTCCCCTCGCCTGGAAGGACACGAGCCTGCCACGAGTGATCACGGCTGACCAGGGCTTTGGGTACGGCCATCAACGGGCGTGAGCTTTTCCAATACGGCCCGCAGCAGATGACGGTCGTCATAGCGTTCTGACTCGGCAGCGCTCGGGGCAGGGAGGGTACGCATGGCGGTGAACCGTAATGACTACCGGATGTGGGCACGGCTGGCGCAGCGGGACGATTTACCGGGGGCAGCGTTCCCGGCCGTCGTCGACGGTCTGCTGGCCAAGGACGGCTTCGCGGAGGGATGGCAGGCAGATGTGTTCATGGAGGCTCTGCCGTCTCTGCTCGTCCGGGTCAGGGAGCAGGAGCTGCGGGATCGGCTGATCCAGGCGGCCGGCTTCCGGACCTCTGAGCTGATCCGGCAGGGGCTCGTGGGCGGGCGGGATGTTCCCGCAGTCCTTCGCTACCACCAGGTCAACAGCGAGCTTCTCGCCGCGCTGGCCCAGAACGACGCTCACCGGGATGTGGTGACGGAAGTCATCGGGTCCGCCGCCTCGGACATGCTGCTCGGTGTCCTGCTGTCCGCAGAGCGCCCCACCCACGACAATCCGGGCCGCCTGGCGGAGATCCCGCCGTGGCTGTTCGATGCGGTCCTGCAGCGCCATCTGGTGCTGGTCACAGCAGAACTGAAGGCTTTCACCTCAGGCAGTGAGCCGGAGCCGGACCTCTTTGAGAGGTCGGCGTCGTGGCCGTCTCACGGAACGCTGGCCATGGTGCTGGAGCGGTGCCCGGAGAAGTGGCCCGAGCTCCTGAACGATGCGACGCACGGCCTCACGGTCCAGCACGCGCTCCTGGACTGCGTCGATACCGAGAAGCTCACCGATGATGTCCTGGCCGCATGTGCGCCGGCGCTTGTTCTGCCGGAGTGGGCGGAACTCACGAAGCCCGCCAAGAGCCAGCGAGAGCGGCTTCGCCACATCGCCCGAAGTGTGGTCCGCCATCCCCGACTACGGAAGCTGGCCTCGGCGCAGCTGGAGGAGGTCGCCGCCTCCTGCGTGAAGCGGGGCCGGCTGCTGCACGCCACGAATCTGCGGCGCCTTGCCGAGTATGAGGTGACGTCCCTGGCCCGTGATCTGGCGTGGACCAGCGGCAGTGCGAAGGACCTGGTGAAGATGTGGGAGCTGGTCGCCGCGCTTCCCGAACCGAGCGCGGTTGAACGGCCTTCCCAGTACGACGGGGGTGAGCCTCCATCGCCGAAGCTCGTCCTGAGCAGCGACCGCAGGGTCGGTGCGCTCGCTGCGCTGGCGGGCAACCCGAATCTCGACCGACGCCTGGTGCTCGATGTGCTCGACCAGCTCAACCCGGTCGAGGTGCGATGGCTGACGACCTATGACGATGAGGTTCCGGCCTGGCTCAAGGAAGCGGCCGCTCGGCACAAGGCCAGCCCCACCCAGCCTGAAGTGCCTCGCGTCCTCACCGACGAAGAGCTCGACTCCTGTGCGGACCCCGAAGCCGTCATGCAGACGTGGCTCGACGCCGTCAAGGGCGACCACGGCGTGTACAACCACCAGATCGAGTACGCGATCCTCAGATCTCGGCACCGCACCGACACCCTGGTCCGTCAACTGACTGCCCCCACCGTACTCAGCTACTACGAGCATCCCGTGGTGGCCGACGCTCTGATGCGCCTGTGCGGGACCGACCCCGACCGCTGGCATGCTGTGGCCGAAGCTCTGGCGTCGAAGAGGGATTTCGATGAGACCTTCGGCGACTTCCTCGACCGGATGAGCGTGCCGCCCGCATAACGCGCGCTGAGCGGTGCGGCCAGGCTCGTTCAGCAATCCAGGCAGGCCGCCACCCATGACGCGGGCCGCAGGCAGCAGCGGGTCCGGCGCCGGCCCCAGCGGTGGAGAGGCCCTCTTTCCCACGGCTCTCGCGTGGGAAAGAGGTGTCCTCGTCGCGGGGAGGCTTGCCCACCCGCGCTGACCAGGAACAACAGACGGTGTCCGATTTGACCGGCTCCCACCTCCGGCAACACCTTCGGTCCCCCGCCGCATGCAACCGTCCAGACAACGGTTCAGCCTCCCTCCGGTGCAACCCTGTTCGCAGCCGCTCGGGGCCGGGGCAGGCGCGGCGTAGGCCACACCGGCTCCCAGCGCCAGGCCGCCCACCGCTCCCCGTTCGCGAAGACCCCGGTGCGCTCGGTGAGCATCGCCAGCACCTCGTCTCGGGCGGCGTCCACGGCCTGGTGCTCGGTGTCGGTCACGATGCCGAGCCGCCGCACGTGCGCGTACTCGTCTTCGTCCTTCCACTTCCAGCGGGACAGGTCGGGGGGGGCGACGACCAGGTCCACGGCGAGGTCGAAGGTGTCGAACCCTGCCGTCGTACGCCGCGTGGGGTGCTCGAAGTTCACGTACCAGTCGCGCAGCCCGGCGCTCGTGTAGAAGGCGTTGACGCTGAACCACGCGGCCGGCGGCTCCCACAGCAGCAGCTCGGTCTCCTGCCACACCGCGTCCGTGAGCTCCCACGTGCCGGTCGCCATCGCGTCGAACGCCTCCGTGCGCACCGACCGGTCGCCGTCGGCGCGGGCCCTGACGTACATGGCTGGCCAGCGGGTCTCGGCTCCCGGCGCGCAGGCGGCCACCAGGGCCTCGCTCGTGTCGGCGACGACGCGCAGCGCGTGCTCGCCCCACACCCGGCCGGAGCGGTGCACGTCGCGCCGTACGCCCGTCTGGCCCGTCTCGAAGCGTTGCATCGCGCCCTCCCTCACCGGTCCCGACAGGGGCATCCGGCCGGGATCGCCACCACCTCAGCGCGCCTTGGGGACGGTGGGCAAGCCGCCGTCCGAGGGCGGCTTGCCCAGGCTCCCCTTGGGCTTGCCCGCCGCCCGCCGCTACCGGCGCCGCCGGATCCCGAACACGCCGCGGCTCCTGGTCTCCGGGGGCTCGGCCGCCGCGCGGGCAGCGGCCTCCTCCCTCCGGCGGCGGGCATCCTGTTCGGCTTCGAGGTAGGCGAAGTGCTCGTCCTGGCACGGCCCGCACAGCTCGTCGGTACGGTCGCCCCAGGACCTTCCCCGGCCGAGCAGGTACTGCCAGCGTTCGTCGGTGAACTTCGCCCCACAGTTGGTGCACACCGGACGGCGCGCCTCCCGCTCGGCGGCCTCCCGCTCAGCCTTCCGTCGCCGAGCCTGCTCCCAC
Organism: Streptomyces sp. NPDC006510; assembly: GCF_040611955.1. Classification (NCBI taxonomy): domain Bacteria; kingdom Bacillati; phylum Actinomycetota; class Actinomycetes; order Kitasatosporales; family Streptomycetaceae; genus Streptomyces; species Streptomyces sp. NPDC006510. The sequence continues at coordinate 27,055 of NZ_JBEXPH010000014.1, forward strand.
TGCACCGCGTACAGGCGGTCGCCATCGGGGTTGTCCAGGGCCTCGCCCAGTGTCTGCCACTCATCCCTGCCGAGCCGCCGCCACACCTTTCCGGCGGCCCCGGCCGGGTCGGCGGTGATCCGCTCCAGCTCGGTGACGACCACGGGCACCGCCTGGTGGTAGTCGACGGCCGTGATGCCACCGCCCGCGTACTTGGTGCCGGCGAAGTAGGAACGGGCGGCCTGCTCCAGTCGCCTCATCCTGCTGGCCCGCTGTGCCTTCGTCTTGCCCGTGAACACGAACGCCACCGGCACGTAGCCCTCCCGGCCGGTCGCCTGGTAGATCCGCGACCACAGCCGGAAGTCGTGCACCGCCGCACCGTGGTGGTGGGCCGCCTGCGCCTTGACCTTGTCGGCCTTCGGTGCCAGGAGCTCGAACCACTCGGTGTAGCGGCGCACCTTGTCCACCAGGACGTCGACGGGCTCGTTCACGCGGTCGACCTCCAGGAGCATTGCGGGCACGCCGGCGTCCGGGGCGCGCATCGTGAGGTCGGCGTACTGGGTGTAGCCGTAGGGGAGCTTGTGGCCGATCTCGGTCTGCCAGGACAGCGGTGTGCCGAAGCCGGCCCCGGTGAGGACTGCGGCGGTCATCGTGACGGCGGCTGCGTGTTCGTCGAAGCCCTCGCCGGTGACCGGCTCACCGTCGTCGTCGTATTCGAGCTTGCGCAGTGCGGAGACCCGTACGTTCCCCGGCAGCAGCTGCTTGGCTTCCTTGCGTCCTCGCTCGGTGAGCACCCACAGTTGTTGGTTCGACTCCAGTCGCGTCTCCACTCGGACTTTGCCGTCCTCCTTGAGCGCGTTGAGGGTGTCCCTCGTGCACCGGTCGTGCCGGTCTCCGGGCCGCAGCATGCGCCACAGGTGTTCAGCAGTAGCTCTCTGGAAGATCCCGAGAGCCTTCAGCGCTTCCTTCTTCCTGGTGTGGGTTGGCTTCCATGTCTGCTTCGAAGACTTAGAAGGGTTGTCGAACGTGCCGGGAGCCCTGTTCTGGCGGGGCTGACCTGCGGATACGCGCCTGGCGGGCGAAGAGGCCGTGGAGGGGGCAATGGAGGGGCCCGTGGAGGGGGCCGGCGGGACCTGGTCGACGTCGTCCACGGAGGTCGGTTCAGGGTTTTCGCGCCGCTCGTGGGCGGGGTCGGGCGTGAAGTCGGCGGGCACGGTGTCCTCGCATTTCTCCGGTCTGCCGGCCGGGACGGTGAGCGTCCGGCCCGCACGCCGATGTGCACGCGGGCCGGGGCCACCGTGCGAAGCCACCCCTTGACCGCGGTCTGACCGCCGCCCGCTACCTATGCCCGTTACGCCCCTTGACCGCCCCTTGTCCTCCCGATTTGTCCGTGAGCGGCATCACGACCGGCTCCCTGTCCCCCGGCGGGCTGACAGCAAGGGCGAAGCCCCTCCCGGACCAGGCGATCTGCTCTAGCGTGAGCGCTCCCATCACCGCCTGGCAGAGGAGCTGAAGGTGCCCGAGGTCTGGATCGGCTTGCGCCGCTACACGACGAAGAAGGCCCGCCAGGAGGCGGTACAGGCGATCCTGGGTCGCTACGGCCTCGGGCAGGTCGTCGACCAGGAGGACGACGACCTGCTGCTGCGGGACCTGCTGGACATGCACCCCGACGCGGCGGACAAGGTCGGCCCGGGGGTCGACCGTTTCCGGATCATCCCCACCCCGCGCGGTCACCACAAGGGCCCGGAGGCGGTCCTGGTTGACGGCCGCAAGGTCGCCTTCTCGTACCAGAAGTGCCTGGACGCACCCACGCACCGCCAGCGCGTGCTGGCCGCGATGCGCACCGAGATCCAGCCGCAGGTCAACACCTACTACGAGTCCCGCAAGGCGTCCCACACGCTCGTGTCCGACGAGAGCGGCCAGCCTCTGGCTCCCGACGACACGCACGTCTCCTACTTCCGCGGCCCGCGCTTCCACGACATCGCGATGGAGTTCGTCCAGGCCGCCGGCGGCTTCGACGCCGTCGACCTGACCTCTGAGACGGCGCGGGGACTGGCCCTGTTCACCGACCGGACCCTGGCGGAGCGCTGGCACGCCCACCACCAGGAGCACGCCGCTCTCGGCCTGCTGTCGGCCAAGGAGAACCTCCGCCGCCCGCGCGTGTAGCGCCCTGTCCCCCACCGCATCGATGCACCGAGCCAGCGCCCGGAACGGGGCGGCCGGGCCCGAGCCGAGCGGGAGGCCGACGTCCGGCGGGCGACGCGCGCCACGCGCACCGGATGTCCGGGGCAGCGGCGCGCGGGGGCGGACCGGTGCGTTGAGTTACGCACGATGTAACGCACTTCCCCACCCGGTGGAACGCACCGAGTGGACTCCACCCGCACCCGGTGCGCAACACGATGGCCTCCACTCCCCACTCGGTGCGGACGGTGTCGTGCACTCCACCCTGTGGAACGCACCGCGATGCGGGGGTGCACAGCATCGTCCGCGCCACGCACCGGCTCTACACACAGTGACGGTGCGCGGTGCGCTGTGAGGGAGAGATCTCCCCTCCGCCACCGTGCATCGGGGGCTCGGTGCGTGCCGCCTCCGAAGGGGTAGCGGACGCGGTCAAGGGAAAACGTCGAAGATTTCGCGGAAACTCATGGCTGGACAAGGGTTGCTTTCCACTCAATGGGCTGGGTGGAATCCGGCGGCACACCTGGTCAAGGGGGGTGCATCGAGTGCACCGCATCCGATGCGCGGTCACCCTCTGTACGCGCACCGGGTGGAGCGGGCGGGAGTGGCGGCCACTCCCGTGCGCATCGTCCGGTGCGCCTGATGAACCGCACCGTCACAGCACCGATGTGCGCGATGAACCGCGCCGCGCGCCGGATGCCGGGATGTCCTGCACTCCCCCACCGGATGTTGAGCACCGGAGTGGAGTCCACCCGATGCGCACCTCCGTGGTCTCCACTCTCCGAGTGGACTCCACTCCCGTCCGGCCCCACCGGGAACACGGTGAAGTCCACCGTGCTGGCTCATCCCCGGCGGCGGCCCCGCGCGGTGCGCCACAGGTTCGGCCGGCCACCGGGGTACTGCCGTGAGCGGGAGCGGCGCCGGACGGGCGGCGGCTTCGGCAACGGCTCGTGGGTGAAGTCGCAGATCGGCCACGCGCTGGCCGGTTGGCATCCGTCAGTGGTCCCGGCCCGCTCCCTTGCTCTGATCGGGCTGTGCGGTGTGGTGCTGCTGGCGGGCGGGATCGGCCGCATCCTTGGCCGGCTGCTTCGGCTGCGGTCCGTCCGCGACGATGCGGCTGCGGGCTTCGGCGGCCTGGGTGAAGGCGGCCAGCCGGGCGAGGTTCTTCGGTGTGTGCAGCCACGTCGCGGGATCGGTCGTGCGGCCCTCCAGGTACTCCTCGGGCATCGCGGCCTGCTGATGGACTTGAACAGCGGCAGCCCGCTGCGCCGGAGTGAGCGCAGTGTCCCGGTCCGGGTGGTCGACGACGTGCGGCGCGGCCGCCGCCTGGTCGTGGTTGTGGTCGTGGTCGCTGGTGTGCGCGGTGGCCGACGCGGTCGCGGCCGGCGCTTCGTTCCGTGCGGTGGGAAGGATGCGGGCGTCACGGATCGCGTTCTGCAGGGCGAGGCTGGCGACCCGGGCCCGTTCGTACCTGCTCGACTCCCGCGGCGGCTTGCCATCGGTCCCGGCGATCCACCACCGGTGCGGCCAGGCGAAGTCGGCGGTGTAGGTGAGCTGGTCGGGGGCCGGGGCCCGGCGGCCCTTCTGGGGCACGGTGAGCTGACGGGAGTGCCGGGACAGGGCCGCGTCGGCGATGTAGTCGTCCAGGCCGGGCGGGAAGGCGCGGCCGCGCAGGGTCTCCATGAGGTGCCGGCGAGCTTCGGCCAGGACGTGGCGGCGGGCGAAGACACGGCGCACGGTGAAGGCGACCGCGGCGACGTCGACGGCGGCGAGCGCGGTGTCCACCAGCGGGCCCACCCGGGCCTGGATCACCGCACCGGCCGCCCGGCACCGCTCCAGCAGTCCGTCGACCATCGCCTTGCCGAAGCGCAGGACCGCGGAGGTGCGCCACCCCGCGCGCAGCTGCTCCAGCAGCTTGGGGGTCTTCTTCTCCTGGCGGGTGTCCTGCGCCGCCCACCACCCGAGTCCGTGGCGGGCGCGTTCGTCGGGCAGGCGCTTGTGCTTCTTGACGTACTTGTCGGTGATGCCTTCCAGGACCGCGTCGATCTGCTTCCGGCGGGTGGCCGACCAGTCGATGAGGTCCTGGTCCATGCCGGCTATCTCCATGACAGGGCGCAGGCCCGGCGTCACCTCGCGCGGCACGGTCGCCAGCCCGAGCTCCTCGCACACCTCGGTCGTCATCCTGAGGGTATAGAGCGTCCCGGCCGCGACGACATGCTGAAGGAGACGGCGAGTGTCGAGCGCGTACCAGGAGCCGTCCGGGCGCTGTACCCGGTTGGCGATCAGACAGTGGTCATGCAGTAGGGGAAATCCGTCTCTGTTGTCGAAGTGCCTCCACTTCGCGACCACCAGGGCCGGTGCCTTGGCGCGCTTGCGACCGGACGACCACCGGGTCTCCGCTACCTCATCCTCCAGATAGCGCAGCACGGTCGCGATGGCCCGCTCGTGTGCCCGCTCGATGACCCGGCGCGTGTGGTCGTCTCCCAGCGCCCACAGCACGTTCAGGGATGCCTGCGGCCGGAGGACAAGGTCGAGGGCGAGCAGCGGGGTCTGCTTGCGTTTCTCGATCTCTTCGATCGGCTGCCCGAGGACAGTGGCTGGCCGCGCCGTCTCCGGGTCGGCGCCGTCGTCCAGGAGTTCGCGCTCCATGCGGTCGGCGTCCGGGTGCCGGAGCATCCCGAAGACCAGCTCCATCTGCCGCTCACTCACTGTCTGTCCAGCGGTGAGCCCGAGCGCGGGCAGGCCGCGCCCCATCCACACCCCGGGCGGGAGCCCTGCCTTCTCCTGGGCGTCCTTCATCGGCTGACGGACCGGACGGCGCCCGTCCCCGAAGGCGATTCCGCGTACGTAGTAACGCCAGGCGTTTCGCTTCTGAACCTTCGCGACACTGATCATCCCGGCAGCGAACACCGGCTCTGACCTGCAGAGAAGACCCGATCCCGTGCGACGGGAGGGTTCACCAGAACTTCATGGCCGATCCCGCCGGGCGGGCGTCTGCGGCAGCATCGCGCCCGCCTGGCGAACAGCGTCTGGGGCCATGCAAATGCTGCGCGGCCCTCAGTCACACGCGTCTCACACACCCCAACAACCGCCAGCAGCAGACGACTCCATCGCCAAACAAGCGCATACCTACGTATCTCTCCCCCACCGAACGGCCAAAGACGCACCACCCAGCACCACGTCACCGACTCCCTTCAACCCGAGAGAGACACCCACCGCCCCCGGCAACCCCGGGGGCTTCGTGCTGCCTGGAGGACCGACGTGCCGACTTATGAGGCCCTGCCCCGCTTCACCACCGACTTGAACCGCCTCACCCCAGAACAGCGACGGCGCTTCCGCCAGACTGTGGCGGCCTTCGTCGAGGACCTGCGCACCGGAGGACGATTCCGTGCCGGCCTCCGCGTCAAGCGCGTCCAGCGGGCACCCGGCATCTACGAGCTCACGTGGTCCATGGGCACCGGACCTGCAGGGCGTGCCACCTGGTCGTACGGGCCGGAACGGAAACGCGGCGCACACATCATCTGGCGCCGCATCGGCGCCCACGACATCCTCACCAGCCCGTGAACGGGTCAGGTGCTCAGGCGGCAGGAGCGCCAGCGGTGGCTGGTGCGGCTGATCAGTCCGCGGTCTTCGAGGCGGCCGAGCTGGTGGGCGACGGAACTGGTGCTGGACAGGCCGACCACCCCTACGAGCAGCCCGGCCACAAGTAACGTCGAGCTCGTCGGCGGCGCCCTGGACGGCCAGCTCGTCGACGTCACCTCCTGGACACCTGCGGAACGGGCCACCGGGGCCATGCTGATCACGAATGACGGCACGTTCGGGGCCGGCGGCCGCGCCGAATACGAAGCCCGCCTCGGCGAGCCCGGCCGGTGGGACTGGGCCGGCGACGTCCCCTGACCCCGGGCGATCCCGGCCAATGTCTGCGACGGCGCCCCTCCCGCCACCGGGCGCAGGGCAGGTGGTGTCCGTCAACCGCCGCCGCGCCGGACAGGGCCTCACGTCGCTCGTACGGATGACGTGCGCGTCGCCAGCGAACCCGGCCGGGCGATCGCCGCGTCGCAGGCGGCATGAAGATCGACGCCCAGCACATCACCGAGCCCGGCCTTGTGGTCCTCGACATCACTGCCGCCGACGAGGAAACCGCCCGCGCCGTAATGGCCGCGCTGGAACAGCGGTGGGCCACCTCCGGCATCACTCCCGTACGCAGCAAACCCGGCCTGCCGGGGGTGCGGGCGCGCGTGTACGCCGACATCCGGCGCCCCGGTGACGGGTGGTCAGGGTGATCCGGCCACTACCAGCGTCCCATCCTTCGTCCGGCGGGTCTCACTGAGCGTCAGGCTCGGAGACGAGTAGAGCAGCACCTCGTCGCGGTACAGCTTGTACTGGTAGGACTGGGCCCGCTCCAGGTCACGCCGCTGCTGCGGGTCGCCGTCGGGCAGGGTGAGCTCCACGAAGCCGCGGCCGTCGCGCAGGACGCCCTGGGACGTAATGCTCCCGGTGACGGTCACCGCGGCGGTGCCGGTGGTGACCTGGACCGCATCACCGTGCATCGGGCGGAACCCGGGGAAACCGTCGTCGGTCATACCGTCACCCCCGCGAGAGGCACTGTGGCGACCGGCTCCCACATGATGTGTCTGCCGTCGTGCCACTGCTCGACAAGATGGATCCGGTCCGCGAGCACCGCCCCGGACAGCGGCTGCTCGATGTCCGCCAGCCCCGCCTTGAGGGTGACCGCGTCGACGTCCTCGGCACCGTCCGAGGTGTAGGCGAGAGACATGTGGGGGTAGCGGCTCGGTGACGCCTTGAACGCGGCGTCGGTGCTGCGGGCCGTCGCCTGGGTGACGGCGTCCACGATCTCGGTGAACACACGCCCCGGCCATCCGCTGATCTCCACGGCGACCGCGCCCACGGCCGGACGGTCGAACGTCAACGCGAACGGCTCCACCGTCCGCGCGTAGTCCCCGATCTCCTTGAGGAGCGCGTCCATGTCGACGTCGTCGACGCCCAGTCCGACGGCGTGCATGAGCGTGCAGTGCATCCCGTCCACCGGCACGCTCGCCAGCCCCCGCGGGGCAGCAAGTCCTTTGTACGGCGCGGCAATCGCCCCGGCCTCGGCCGAGGTCGGCAGGATGTGCCAGTGCAGATCCCGGCGGCCCGCCGGCCAGACCCGCCCCACCCGTGCGAAGAAGCTCTCCATCAGGCGATGTCCTCGTGGCTTCCCGTCGTGGCCCGGACCCGGACCCAGATCTCGGCATCGGCCGGCACCTCGTCGACACCGGCTTCGGCGGCCGTCGCGGCGACTTCGGAGACGGCCTCACCTGTCAGGCGCCAGTCCCGCGTCGTGTGCCCGGCCGGGCAGGTGATCCACGCGTCCTCGCCACGCGCAGCCAGAGTCAGCCCGGTACGGGCATCACACACACTGCAGGCCACCGGCATCCGCGAGGAATGCGCCGCACTGAAGTCGACATAGACCGCCCTGCCGGCAGCCCGCACCTCATACAGCTCCGCGTCCATCCGCGCCCCTCCCCTGCCGCCAGTGTCCTGCCCATCCTCCCTCTCGGTGCCACGCGGGTCTGCGCTACCCGCCGCCCCGCACGTCATCTGGCGCCGCATCGGCACCCACGACATCCTCACCGGGCCCTGACGGCTTCGGGAATGCGGAAGGCCGGCCCCGGGGGTCTGGGGCCGGCCTTCGTCATCAACCCCGGAGATCACTCCGCCTTCGGGTTTCCGTCAGATCGGAGTTCAGCATGTGAGTCGAGCGCTCCCCTGGGTGTTGTGATCACTGAGTCAGGAGGTTGGCCAGGGTGAGTCGATCTTCTGTTGTCATTCGGTCCCGCAAGATCCGGTCTAGAGCCTGAGGGTTCGTCCAGGGAAGGGGCGAGGAAGCAGCTCGCGCAGGGGTCGATGCTTCCGGGGTGATAACTGAGTTATCAGTCGTCGGGCCGGGCTGCGGGGTGATAACTGAGTTATCACCTGCCGTTGCCGGGGCTGGCAGCTTGGAGGAGCGCCGCCGCTTCTTCTCAGCGTCAGCTTGCGCGCGACGGTCTGCTTCGTGCTGCTGCTGCTCCGGGGGCACCTTGGCCATGTTCCGGAGATGGGAGACGTTACGTCGGCCAGCTTCCAGATCTGCCTGAAGTTCCGGCGTGAGGGTGAGTAGAGACAGCTTCTGGCTGATCAGGGGCTGGCTCATACTGAGACGCTTCGCGGCCTGGTGCTGGGACCCGTAGAACTTCACGAGTCGTTGGAGGGCCTGCGCTTCTTCGAGTTCGCTCAGGTCCTTGCGCTTGGCGTTGGCGATGAACGCGGCTTCGAGCAGACTCTCGTCCGTGCTGGCGAACTCGTCGCCAAGCATGACCTTTATGGTGGGAAGGTCGATTTCACGTGCGGCCTTCAGCCGTCGGTTGCCATCGATAACGACGTACTTCGCCCCGGCATCGAGGTCGGTCTGCCGGTCGGGGCGGCTTGCCAGGTAGGCGTCCACGGTCGCGATAGTGATGGCGACGATCTGGCCAACCTCGCTGAAGCTCTCTGCGAGGTCGCTGACGTCACCGAGTGCTTCGCGTGGGTTGTCGGGGTTGAAACTGACATCCGCTGTGGGGACGATCGAGGCTTCCAGTGGCGGCATCGGGTCGCCAGCGACAGTGGCGATCATTCGCCCTCGGCTGCTGCGTGGGGCGCCGAATGCGGGGGCGCCGACCCGGTCTGCTGCGCTTGAGCGGCTGTTCACACGATCTCCCTGGCGATGCGACGAATGACCTTGGCCTGCTGCGAGGTAGGCGCGTAGGACACGAGAGCTCGCTTGTTCCTGACTGCCTCACGCTGATCCTTGAGACGCCCTAGGACGCCGACGACCTGCGGCTCTTTGAGGCCTTTCCACGCTTCGAGTGAGGACGTGATGACGTATCCGTCGCGTGCGTCGTAGAGGTTGACGACGAGGCCTAGGTGGTCGACCTGGATTCGCCAGTCCTCCTGCCCGGATTCGATCTGTTCCATCAGCAGGTTGAAGGCATCGGCGGAGGAGTCCTCAGCCTGTACGGGGATGAGGACTCCCGAATTGCCGGGAGCCTCGTCGTCGCGACGGCGTCCGTAGTAGATCGCTGCGTCCATGCCGACCCCAAGACTGGGCGGGCAGTCAATGACGATGACGTCGTAGTCGGCTTCCAGAGGCTCCAGGGCGCGCTCAAGGGTGGCCTGACGGTTGCGGTCCGTGGAAATCATTATGTCGAGGAGGAACGCATCGGCGCAGGCGGGGAGGATGTCCAGTCGTCCGGCGAAGCGGTCGTCTTCCACCTTGACGATGAGGTCCCGGACCGATCCGGTCCGTACGGTGCCAGCCATGTACTTGGCCAAGCTCGGTTCGTCGATGCCGATGGCCGGCACTCCGAGCTGCTTGGTCAGGTGCCCCTGGGGGTCGTAGTCCACGAGCAGAACGCGCAGTCCCAGGCCCGGATGAATCTCGTCTTTCTGCAGAAGCTCCTCGGCTTCGCCGGGGAGATCGCTGTCTGCGACCTTGTCGTCGGCCTGCATGGCAACTGCTTCCGCTGCGACTGGAACTTGGAGCGCTGAGTCTTCAGCACAGGCACCAGCGATCCCTGCGGCGACAGCAGTCTTACCGACGCCGCCCTTCTGGTTGCACAGCACGAGACGCCGGACGTAGGGCGTCGGGGCGGGCGCAGAGTGCTCATGGAGCCAGAGCTCGATGGACTGAGCAAGTCCCTGTACGAGAGGGATCTTTCGGTCCGCGCACGCCGCCTTCAGCTCTGACCACTGGCCCAGCGGAAGCCAACTGGACCAGGCGACCCCGCCGGCAGTGTCAACGGAAGGCAGCTTCTCGTGGGAAGCCCGCCACGCCTCAATGCCTTGGGATACCGCGTCTTGAATGTCCACGCCGGCCTGAGCGGCGCGGACCTTCAGATCACGACGCAGCCACAGCGGCAGCTTGGAGACAACCTTCTCCCTGTCTCCGGAGGGATTCTGAGTGACCATGAGGCGAGCTTACTAACTCCATGGGGCGGTCCTTGGAACCGACCTCACACAGGCATGTCGATTGCGGAGCCTGGAGGGCGTGATTACTGAGTTATCACCCGTGCAAGCCACCCAGGCCGTGGCTTCGCGCGGCTGGGCGCTTGGTCCATCGAACGCCAGACGGTGCGGAGTTGACGGCTCCGAGTCCAGAAACGGAAAAAGCCCTGCCTCCGGCACGGGCCGGAGGCAGGGCTTCGGGTGGAACGGGCGTCAGGGTGCCCAGGTCGCAGGAGTGCCGACGGCGGCATCGTCGGCGCAGGGGGTCCAGAGCTGTTCGACGGGGTGCAAGGTGCCGTCGTCGCCCTCGCTGGTCTCGATCTCGTACAGGGCCGGGGCGGTCACGCACTCACCCCTTCGACGGCGGCGGCCAGGTGCGCCACGGCGTCGGCCTCGTACGGGTCGGCGAACAGCTGGTGGTCGCCGACGTCGAACGGCGCGTACCGCACGCCGACGCGGTAGCCGGGCACGAGGGTGGTCTCCCGCCCGTCCAGCGCGGCAGTGATCCGGTCGTGGTCCTGCTGAGCGTGGCGGGTCTGGGTGTACGGGCCGAGGCGCAGCAGGGTGTAGCCGTCGAGGCTGTCGTCGCGTTTGCGTGCCTCGATGTAGAGGGCGTAGTGGGCGAGCTCCATGCCGATGTCGTCGGGCAGGGGCAGGCCGGCTGCGGCGTGGGTGAGCAACGCGTATCCGGGCTGCCAGGTGCCGAGGATCGCGGTGGTCTCGCAGCGCAGCCAGCCGCGGTTGGTGTAGCCGAGCTGGCGGCCGTGGAGGTAGGCGGCGGCGTGCGGGGTGTCGGGGTGGACCAGGGCGACGGCGATCGTGTCGGGGCCGTGGTCGTCGCCGGGCCGGGTATGGGCGCGTTCGATGAACGGGCCGATGCGCACGGCGATGTCCTGGGAGTGGCCGGGTGTCCAGGGCGTCGGGTTGCGCAGCGCGGTGAGCATCGCGCGGAACTGGTCGACAACGGCCTGGTCCTCGGGGGAGAGGGCATCGGCGTTGCCGCAGCGGCGGAAGGAAGGTCGCTTCATCGGGTGGACTCCTGCTCAGGGGTGAGGTGGGCCCGCCCGGCCGGGATGCGGGGGCGGGGGGTGCGCTGCGCGAGCATCAGGAGCTCGGCGTTGCGTTTCTGCTGCGCGGGGGTGAGGGGCCGGGCCGTCGCGCCGATGTGGCGGTGCCAGAGCGGCGAGGCCGGCGGTTCGGGGTAGGCCAGGGCGTGGTCGACGTCGTGGTGCGGGGTGCTGTTCACGGGAGCCTCCATGCGGAGGGAGTCAGGCGTGGTCGTCGTCGCGCCGGCGCTTGGGCTGGACATCGGAGGCGAACCGGCCGAGGCGGGCCTCGGTGGGGTTCGCGGCGATCCAACGTTCGGCGCACGCCTTGTGGGCGGGCTCCCCGTAGTGGGAGCGCATCGGCGTGGGCTGCTCACACAGCGCGCAGGGGCGGTCCTGCCAGCGGTCGAAGTGCTGGTTGTCGCGCCAGTCCAGCAAGCCGCCGGGGACCGGGATGAGGCCCGGCCCCCACAGCGGCTTCTTGCTGCTCTTGCGGGTCATGGCCGCAGATGGGGCAGCTGCTGGAGGACTTGGTCCACGAGGCCCTGTGTTGGCTTCCAAGCCGGGAGCGCGCCCGTGGCGGGGACGGGCAGCGGCAGTTCGTGGACATCTGCGAGGACCAGGTGGTGAACGTCGCGCTGCGCCCAGGGGCTGGGACAGCGCTCGGGCCCCTGGTCCAGGTGGCAGTCGGCAAGCCGGGCGATGCCGATGACCGCGCCGCGGTGGAGCTCGCGGCCGCGGATGGCGGTGGCCACCAGCGGGTCGCGCAGCACGGCGGGCTCCGGCTTCGCCTTCCCTGCGTGCAGGAGGACCCAGCCGCGCCAGGGCCAGTTGGCCGGCCTGTTCTCCGTGCGCTTCCCGGCGAGGATGCAGGTCGCCCAGGGCTGGCGGATGGTGATGCCGCGGATCCAGTCGCCGCCCTCGAGTTCGGCGGCGCTCACGCGGCACGCGCCAGAAGGTGCGTCCCACGGCGGCCGACGCGCCGCCCGTTGACGGTTTCCACGTGGGCGTCGGCCCGCGTCGCGAAGTACGGGAACGCCTCCCGCCCTTCCTTGACCTTGTACATGGCGGCGTCCGCGCCGCGCAGGATCCGGCTGCTGCTCTCGCCGGGCAGGTCGGCGGCGCGGGCGATGCCGATGGAGACGTCCAGGCGCAGCGTGTGCTGCTCGTGCTGGAGGGGCTGTTGCAGCTGCTCGCGCAGTCCGGCGATCTCGGTGAGCGCGGTCGCCGGCGGGAGCACGACGGAGACGGCGAATTCGTCGCCGCCCAGCCGGGCCGCGAGCGCCTGGCGGCTCGCGCTCCAGCGGGCGAGGCGTCGGCCGATGGTCTGGATGACAGCGTCACCGGCTGCGTGCCCGTAGGTGTCGTTGACGGCCTTGAAGCCGACTCCGTCCAGCATCAGGACGTGCAGGGCGTCGCGGTGCCGGGTGCGCAGGTGCCGCTCGCTGTGCGCGAGGAGCTCGGGCCTCTTGGGCAGGCCCGAGAGCTGGTCCTTGCGGGCGTCGGCCAGGCGCCGGTGGAGCGTCAGGGCGTGGACGGTCCAGCCGGTCAAGGGGAGAGCGGCGGTCGTCAGTAAGAGGGTGCGCTGCCCGATCCGGGCCTGAAGGCGCAGGAGGGAGGACATACTTGGGTTCTCCGTCTGGTCTCGTACGGGATGGATGGGCCCGGGGCAGTCGTCGGCCGGTCAAGCAGGGCGGCTGTCCCGGGGCGGAGCTACTGCGTGCTGACGGGGTTGTGCCAGGGGCCGGCCTTCGCGGCGGGCCACTCCATCTGCCAGCCGGGCCGGAGCCCGCGCGCTCCCCAGCTGTCCGGCTGTTTGCCGGGGATCTCGAGTCCGGCCGTGTGCGCGGCGAGCGCTGCGTCGTACACCTCGTGGGCACGGCGCAGGGCCGTGGTGGGGGAGTCCGCCTCGCCGGTGAAGACGTGCAGCCCCCGCAGGTCCGGGTTGGCCGCGTTGTGTATCGGGACGTCTACCTCGAAGAACCTGTGGTTCGGCATGACGCCCATCTCCTTCCGTGCCTGGTGTGTGAGGGGCCACCGCGCCGTCCTGCCTTGGGGGTCAGGGCGGCGGGGAAGCCCGTCATGTCGCCGTGGGGCGCAGACGGTGAGGCCGTCCCGGCCCGGCAGTGCGGGGCCGGAACGGCTCCCGGAGGTTCAGTCGTTGGTGGCGGGTTGGTCGGCGGACCGGTAGCGCTTGGTCTGCCTCAAGACTTGGTTGCGCTTGACGTTCAGGGCGTCGGCGATGTCCTGCTGCGCGCCGTGGTACCGCTTCTGCAGGCTGTCGATCTCCTGCCAGAACTCGGTTTCGATGCGCTCGTGGCCGTCGTCGCGGCGCTGGCTGGCCTTGGCGACCAGGTCGCGCAGCTCGGTGCGGGCCTGGTCGTCGGGGCGCGGGGTCATGTCGGGCTCCTGGGGAGTTGAGGGACGATGTGTCTGCCCCCTGCTCCTGTTGGAGCGGGTTGGGAGGCCCGGGGTGGCCGGTGAAGTTTGGCGACTGTGGCGGCCACCCCGGGGCGAGGTCACCGGCGGCGGTGGTTGCCGGAGACGGTGCCCACGCGCTCGCGCAGGTGGCCCGTGCCGCGCGTGGTGACGTCGCCGGAGACCGTGGTGGCGTCGATCGAGCCGGTGGCGGCCGGGGTCGCGCTGACGCGGACGTCGCCGGAGACGGTGTTGGCGCGGAACTCGGTGCCGTTGTACGCGCCGATCTCGATGTCGCCGGAGACGGAGTTGACGTCGACGCGGGCGTCGACCCGGTCCACCTCGAAGTCGCCGCTGGTGGTGTTGCCACGCAGGGTGTGCACGCCGCGGGCCTGGATGTCGCCGGAGACCGAGTGGAGGTCCAGGACCTGGAGGTCGCCGTGGACGGTGATGTCGGCGCTGGTGGTCTCCAGCCGGACCGAGGACTGGTCACTGGGCAGCTTCACGTCGGCGGTGATGGTGCCCATCCCGCCGCCGGAGACGACGGTGCCCTGCTCCGCGACGACGCGGCCGTTCGAGACGACCTTGCGGCCGCCGATGATGACGTCGCCGTCGCTGATGGTCATGCCGGTCACGGAGCCAGTGACGACGCCGAAGTTCTGCCCGACGACCATGTTGCCGCCGTTGAAGCTGAACGTGGAGTTGCCCATCGTCATGGTGTTGCCCTTGACCTTGGGGACGCGGACGGTGAGGCAGTTGAGGCTCTGGTAGGTGCTCTCCTGCTTCGTGGCACCGCGCACCGCGTCGGCGAGGGGGCCGTCGTCGTCGCCCGTGCTCACCGTGATGACCGCGTGCTTGAGGGTCGGGTCGATGGTGACGTTGACCGTGCCGACGTGGCTGATGACGTCGGTCCACACAGCGCCAGCGGCGGTGGCGGTGAAGGTCTGGGAGGTGGTCAAGGCAGGCTCCTTGGTCGGAGAGTGCAGGGGCGGGCGGCCCCCGCACCATCAATAATGCATCCTCTAAGGATGCGTTTCAATTGTTTGGCATCTTTCAAGGATGCCTTTTCTGTTCGTGCAGATCAGGCGGCTACGGCCGGGGCGGGGGTGTCGAGGCCGACGCCGCGCAGCGCGTCCAGGACGTACGGCTCGAAGCGGGCCTGGTGCTGGGCGGCGACCGCGCAGCCGGTGGCGCGGCCGTAGGCGTAGCAGCGGGCCATCATGCTGGCGTCGGTGTCGGCGAGCGCCTGGTCGACGGCGTTGCGCGCGAGGTGCTCGATCCAGGTCTGGGCGGCCGACTCGCGGCGGTTGCGCGAGACCGCCATGGCGAGGGAGTCCGCCCATCGGCCGCTGCCGCAGGTGGGGCCGCCGCACTGCTCCCAGTTCCACTTCCGGTCTCGCATGCCCTCGGGGTCGGCGTCCCAGTCCGCGGCCCAGCGCACGGCGCGCGCGGGGATCTCCTGCTGGACGACGTTCAGGACATCGCGGCCGGCGGGCCCGAGCGCGATGTGGGCGTCGGTCTCCTCGAGGACGCGGATCTGGTGGGAGAGCAGCCGGTAGGGGTAGTAGCGCTGGCTCCAGTTGCCGGTCTCACCGAGCGGCTCCACGACCCACAGCCGCACCGGCCAGGTGACGGGCCAGATACCGGTGTCCTCCAGCGCCTCGCCGACCCGCTTGACCATGCGGAAGTAGGAGAAGCGGCTCTCGTCGTACCACTTGTTGCGGCAGGGGTTGGGGTGCTCGATGACCTTGCCGACGTTGACGGAGAGGTTCACCGGGGTTCCGGCCTCGCGGGACATCCCGATGATGCCGTCGGCGGGGGTGGCGATGTACCAGGTGACGGGCTTGCGGGCCATGCGGGCCTCCGTGAAGGGGTGAGAGCGGCCGGGGCCGCTCATAACTGGATGTTGATCTGGCGGCGCGGGTCGCCCGCGCTGGTGTGGACGATGCGGCGGTGCGCGGCGAGGCCGGCGCTTCCGCCCTGGATCGGGAGATGGCAGTCCGGGCACCCGTGCGCCCACTCGTCCCCGGCCGGGAGATCGGCCGGGGTGAGCGGGTGCAGGTGCGGACCGTCGGCAGCGCGGCTCACTCGCGGACCGCGGCCGCGAACTGCTCTTCCAGGTCCGCGCGGCCCTCGGGGTCGTCGTCCTGGTCGACGTCGTCGGGGTCGTCGGGGTCGCCGTGGACGGAGCAGACGGCATCCGGGTGCAGTCCGGTGTCGCTGGTGTGCGCCTTCCACAGGTCGGTGACCGAGAAGACCGGCTGCCACGCCGGGGCGTCGCACTCGTCGTCGTGCGGGCAGCCGACCAGCAGGTCGAAGCCCACGTCGCCCTCGCCGTCGACGTCGGTGCGCAGGGCGAGGACCAGGCGGTCGGGCCCGAGGCGGATCTCGCCGACGCGGTCGCCGCCAGCGAGTGTCGAACCGTCGCGCCAGTGCCACAGCGGCAGTACCTCGGAACCGAACGTACGGCGGACCAGAAGCAGGCCGCCCAGGCCGTCACCGCCGTCCCAGCCGAGTTCGCGGCGGCGGGTGTCGCTAGCGCGCTTGAGCAGCGGCTCCAGGCGGTGGATGTCGTCGGCGAAGACGACGTGGTCGAAGCCCTCGTTGCGCAGCTGGGGGAAGGCGGCGACGGCTTCGGCGTGCTGGCGGCGTACGACGCCCTCGGGCACCGCGCGGTCCGGGCTCCGGTCGGCCTGGCGCTCCACACAGACCGAGGCCGGGGTGGAGACCAGGAACGCGACGGTGGGCACGCCGTAGTTCCGGGCCATCTGCACAAGGCCGGCCCTCACCCGTTCCTCGGTATTCGTCGCGTTCCCTGTCAAGTTCTTGTGTTCAGTCATGGGACGCCGGGCCCGCTGACGCGATGTGGTGTCGTAGGGCTGCCCGACGACCCAAGGTCTCGTCGTCTGCGCGCCCAGCGCTAAAGTCGCGAACATGTGCAAGGAATTGGACGCGGTTGACTGGGGGGCTTTGGAACACAACTACGGATCCGCCGAGGACGTGCCTGCCCTATTGCGCCGATGCGCAGGACCGGACCAGGAGGACGCCGATGACGCGGCCTTCAAGCTTCTCAACCGCCTTTTCCACCAGGGCGGCTGGATCTGTTCAGCGGCCCCGGTCGCGTTGCCCTTTCTGGTACGACTGGCGGCAAGCCCGGATGCTTTGCTCTCGTGTCGTCGCGTGATGCTCGAATTGGTGTGGAGGCTGGCCGCCGAGGCCGGGCAGGTATCCGAGACGTCTCTGGATCCCAGCTGGCGGCCGGCATGGGAGCAGATTCTGCCGGACGTTCTCGCCCTGCTCACCGATCCCACCCCCAAGATCCGGCGGGACGCAGCTCACGTACTCGGTGTGTGCGAGAGCCGCGCTGAACTGGTACTGCCGGCACTTGTGCAGTGCTGGCAAGTGGAGACCGATCCGGCGACCTGCCTCGATCTGGTCCTCGCGCTCGGCCGGGCGGCCCGACGCGAGCCCGCCGGCCCGCAGGCCGCCAAGGTCCTGAACTTGCTACGCGGACTCCTTGACTCCCCGCAAACACAGACCCGTCTGGCTGCAGCGCACGCGCTCGCCGCGGCCGACCCGAGCCTTCCCACACGACGGATCGACTTGCTGCTGGAAGCAGTCCGTGACCCGAGCGTCGGGTTGTGGCGCCACACCACAACTGTCGAAACCGGCGTCATGGGCGTCCACCAGTGGACTGCGGCACTGTTCGCCGAGCCGTCCACTACCTTCATCCTCGGCCTTCTGAAGGACCATCCCGACGTCGACCAGCGAATCGGCGCACTGTGCCAGGCGGGCGGGCTGCTGGCGCAATGGCGCTCGGCCAGCGCTGCGCTCCTTCCCGCGGTCTGTGCACGGTTGGACGATCCCGCTCCCGAGGTCCGATTCCGAGCGGCCGAGCTACTGGCCTGCCTCGGTCCGGCCGCTGCGGCCCACGCCGACGAGGTTGCCGTCCTGCTCGGCGACACAGCCTCTCGTGCAACAGGGGAGACCGTCGCAGAGGCCGCGTTGTGGGCGCTAGCCCGGATGAACGATCCACGCTGCATACCGGCCCTGATCGAGGCAATTGCCGGTACGCGGTCGGGCTTCGCTTGGGGTTCCGGTTACTATTCTGTGTCCGCTCGCTGGCACGTCGCCGTCCTTCCGGGACTCCATGAGGTCCTGGGCCAGCTTCTCAACCATGCTGAGCCGCTCGTGCCCGTCATCGGTGCACAGCTCGAAGCCGTGACGGACGCCCGCGAGCTCAACCGGCTCTGCCAGGTCCTCGCGGACTGGGGCCCAGTTGCAAAGGCAGTCGTTCCGCAACTGCTTGGCCTCATGGAGGACGACCGGACCTGGGCCGCGGCAGCGCAGGCGCTGGCGGGGATCGGAATGGCGACGAACCGGGCACAGGATGCCCTGCTGGCCCGATCGAACACCGGCGGAGCGTACGCGGTGCTTGCAGCCTGGGCCTACTGGCAGGTAGGCGGCGAGCCCGGACCAGCCTTGGAAGCACTCAAGGGAGTTGCTATCGGGGCGCTCACTCCGCGGCCCGTCGTGCGCGTTCTCGCCGACCTCGGCCCGCATGCCGCCCGCTACGCGAAGCAACTCCGGACGCTGACCACCGACAACGACCCCTGGACACGTATCGAAGCGGCGCACGCCCTCTGGGCCATAACGGGCGATGCCGACACCACCGCCCCGGTGCTGACCGCTGTCCTGCAGGGTCTGGCCAAGGGCTCTTATCTCCCGGCCATGCTCCCCACCGTGCGCTATCTGACCAAGATGGGCCGTGCCGGCCAACCCGCTGTCTCAGTCCTGCTCAACGTGCTGTCTCGTGATCAGCGGCTGCGTAGCAGCGGCGGTTGGCGGGGTTTTGTCGAGGACGAGTCGATCCGCTCCGCTATTGAAGAGCTACTCGCTGGGTGTGGCGGACCTGCCGCAGCTACCATCTGAAGCCCGTTCGACCGCACACATGCGTTGTCCCGGCTGTACCTGGGGGCAGACCATGTAACGCCACGACCTCTCAGTCTGAGGTTCCCCCGCTGCGCGGGAGGTGTTGCGTACCACTCCGACAAAGTGGTCGATCAGATCGTCTACTCTCACGGGATCGGGGTGTGCAAGCCCGACCCACGTGCCTTCGAGGTGACCTGTAACCAACTGGGAGTGCTCCCACAAGGCTGTCTCTTCATCGATGACGTCTCGGTCTACGTCGAGGCGGCCCGGGAGGCGGGCATGCAGGCGCACTTGTTCGAGGACAACGCGGGGACCATCGCGCGCGTCGCGGAACGCCTGAACGAGGCGGCTTCGTTCTCTGTCTGAACTCGACTGGCCTGGCAGCCCGTGAACAGGTGGTCCGCCTGCTTTCTCTCCCGCCCCGCCCCGGATGAGGACTCAGGGCAGGTTCCGGTTGAGCTCGGATCAGGCCCTGCGATGCGAGACCTGTCAGGTTGTTGGTGAGCGGAAGGGAACGACGTTGTCTGCGGCGGGTGCGCCGTCTTCGCGACTCTCGCTCCTTTGAGTGAGTACGGCGCTGGCGAGGGCAAGCCTCGCCACCTGCTGACGCAACTCTTCGATCTCGGCCTTCTGGTTGGCGATGGTCTTCTTGAGCTTGGTGACCGTATCGCGGAGCCGTCTTTCGGTTTCCGGGATCTGTCGGGTTTCTGTGCGGACGCGCTCGTAGAACTCGTTCTTCAGATCCGCGTGCCTCTTCATGAGGGCCATGCGGTGGACGCCGGCTTCGGCGGCGAGGGCGACGACGGTGAGGCTGCCGTTGGAGGCGGTGGCCTGTCCGGCCAGGAGTCGGTCCATGGCCTCGCGGATGCGGGTGCGTTCGTCGTGGTGCTGTTGGTTCATGTGAGGGCCTCGGCGGAGTGAGCGGTGGCGCAGTGGGTGTCGGCGGTCTCGCGGAGACGGTTGGCGTTAGCCCGCAGACGTTTGCTGACCGGTCCGGGGGCATGGGCGGCGAACTGATCGAGTTCGTCGGCTCGTTCGCGGAGTTGTCGGGCGTGGGTGTCGGTGCGGACGGTGTTGCCGCAGCCGGGTCGGCAGTCGTACTGCCGTGGGGCGGTCGCGCCGGGTTCTGGTTCGCAGAGCGCGTTGTCGTGCTTGAAGGCGCAGATCAGGAACGCGTCGGGGTTGTCGTAGAGCACGATGCCGTCGCGGGCGAGGAAGGCGCTGGCTTTCCTGGCGAAGGTGCGGGGAACGATGCGGCCCTCGAAGCGGGGGGTGTGGGCGGCGGCGGTCAGGGCCCGGCGGGCGGCGGGCCCGGAGACGTTCTCTCCGGCGGCGACGCGGTCGCGTAGTCGGGCTGCGGTGTCGGCGGCGGCGAGGGCCGTTTCGACGTCGAGGATGGTGTGGATGCCGCGGCGGCCGCGGGAGCCGTAGCCGCTGGAGGTGCGGGCGTCGAGGACGGTGCGCATGTGGCCGTACTGAATGGCGAGCGCGATCAATCCTCCGGGGCGCCGGGCGATATGCCAGGCCAGGGACCTTCTGAACCGGCTCAGTCCGATCGCGCCGTGGGGATCGTCGGGGATGGTCTCGCCGGGGAGGCCCTGAGCTTCGGCCTCGTGGTTCGCCCAGTTCACGAAGGACTCGATGCGCGAAGTCAGGGTGTCCTGTCTCAGCGCGCCCGTGGACCTGTGGCTGGAGCGGAATGCGTGGTGGGCGGCGCTGAGGAGGAGTTCGCCCTCGGGGACGATGCGTTCCAGCACGCGGATGGCGTGGACCACCGGTGTGATCGCGGCCCAGGGCACTTGGCGGACTGCACCTGCGGAGATGTGGTTGCCGTCGTCGTCGGTGACGTTCTTGTAGTGGTGGCTGTGGATCAGGTGCCTTCCCTTGGTGCCGTCGGCGGCGGGTTCGGGGTCGGGGCAGCAGCCGGAGCGCAGCCCCTGTACTTCCTGTGGGCGCATCCCGGTCAGGTAGAGCAGGATGATCGTCGTGGCCGTACCCAGGTGCCGCATGAGCTCGGCGGCCTCGTTGAAGTCCACGTGCTCGCGCCAGGGCTTGCCGTTGATCTGCCCAGCGACCGGCACCTGCAACGGGCAGGGCCCTGGTCGTGCTGCGGCGATCTCTGCGAGGCCGTGCTGCTTGACGAACCTCGACACCTGGCCTCGGTTGGAGCCGGTGAGAGCGGCGATGTAGGTGGTGGCCACCTGAGTCTCGCGCCTCTCTGCGCTGGTCGGCAGCGGGTGCCCAGCCCGCGCCATGGGCAGTAGCCACTCTTCCAGCGCGGCCCATCCGGCCGGTGAGGCCTTCGTGGCGGTGGCGACGGCGATCAGGCGGCGGCGTTCGGCCCAGGCCGCAAGAATGTCGTCGGCGAAGTCGTCAACAAACCGGATGGCCCAGATCAGCAGGGGGCCGAGAACCTGCGGGTCCAGCGGTTCCGTCGCGTTCTCCCCGCCGGCGGCTGTCCCGGTTGCGGGGAGGAAGTCGTCGACTCCCTCGGTTTCCCACGGGGGCCGGGTGATGCCCGATGGTCGTGCGCTGAGCTGGTCGAACGCCCACAGGTTCGCCAGCCGGACGCAGATGATCGCCGCGGTGTCGCGGGACACCTGGTGCAGGCGCTCGCGCGCGTAGGCCCGCCATTCCGTCTCGGTGCAAGCACCCAGGCTTGTGATCTGACGCTCGTGCAGCCAGCGGGCGAGCCGCATCCACTCCAGGCAGGTCGCCAGCATGTCTGGGGCCCCCGATCGGGACCGGGCCTGGACTCCTCGGGTTTGGAGGTAGGTGGGCCTCAGCCGGCCGTTGAGCATCGTCCAGGTCGCAAGTTTCACCTGGTCGCGCAAGAGTTCTGGGCAGTTCTTCCAGTGGAGGTTGACCAGGTTGGTGCCGGGATTGTCGATCAGCGGGGCCATGGACCAGATGGCATCCTGGTAGCGGGAGTTCGGGTGCGTGTTGCTGGGGCTGATCCAATGGGGCAGGACCACGGGGCTGGCCGGGGCGGGCATGGCCAGTACGTAGGTGTCTATCTCGGCAACGGTGCCGACTGCGGTCATGGGGTGAGTTCTCCCTTCACCAGGAGGCGGACCAGGGTGTGGTCCTCGTCGTTCACGCGGGCGAGTGCCGCGGTCCAGGTCGCCGGCCCGACCTTGTCGCGCAGGTCCTCAAGGCGGAGGGCGTGCCGGCTCCAGCGCTCGCTCCAGGAACGGTCGGGCAGGACGGACCGAAGGCTGTGCAGCTCCTGGTGCAGGTGGGCGAGCCGAGGGTGATGGCCGGGGTGGACCCGGGCGTTGGGGCAGGCCAGGCAGAGCAGGAAGTCCGCGCCGCAGCCGCCCTTCGCGTCGGACCAGGGGCTTGCCGTCTCATCCGCGCAGTCCGCGGTCACGGTCTGCTCGTGGCCGGGAGCCGGGGCACCGGTGATACCGCCGGCGAACACCACGGCCTGGGCCTGTTCGAGAGCCTCGCGGGCACCGGCTTCGAAGACGCTCCGTGAAGCGTGCTGAACATGCTCATCAGGCAGCACGTAGATGCTCTGATGGGCGCCCTGGCTGTGCTGAAGGGGACGGCCTTCCCGTGTCACCGTCGTCCTGCGCGCCCTCTGGAACGGGGATCCGCCCAGGTCATGCGTGGTCCACCAAAGCTGGGCGTCACCGTTGCCGATACCGAAGGCGCAGGGGCCCACCGGGCGCGGTCGTTCCGTGCGCTGGTGCCTGCGCTTGGGGTAGTGCATCCGCGCAACCATCAACAGGTTGTTGTCGGGCGCGAGACGATGAACCAGCGCCCGTCCATGTGCGGTGGCTTCCAACGCCTGAGTGATCAGCCTGCCGGAGGAGTCGGCCCCGGAGTCGGTGATGTTCTCGGTGGAGAACCACCGGCCCCCGCCCTGCCTGCGCTTTTCGATCTGAACCTGATAGGTCACCGTGGCCGTCGACCCGGCGGACGGGGCCGTGGTCGGGGCCGGCAGCCGGTCGTAGACGGACAGGTTCCAGCCGAACCGGTCGGTCAGCAGCACACCCAGCGCGGTGAGTTCTGAGCGAGACAGGAAGAGCCTGCCCCAGGTGTTCTCCGGGCTGGTGCCGCCCAGCAGCGCACGGTCCTTCACGAACTCCCCGCTCGGCATGACCGCATGCGGGACGTAGCCGGTCTGCGCGAGGTGATCGAGCACCTCGCCCAGGCGCCAGTCGCGGCTGCCTTCCTCCAGGTCACCGGCCCGCCACCTCTCCAACAGGAGGGTGTTCTCGCGGATCCGCAGCAGAGCAGTCCGAAACTGCCGCTGGGCCACCCGCAGGACCCGCTCCCGCTCCTCCTTCCCATACGACTGCTTGATCGGCACGGTCTTCGGGATGCGCCGGGCCAGTTCCTCCCCCACCGGCCCGCCCGTCAGTCGCGGGTCGGCCCGCAGCAGCGGCCGAACCTGACGCAGCACGTTCTTGCCACTGTTGGTGCCGATATGCCTCGCGCGCCAGCGCTTGAGCATGGCGGACGTCAGGTCCCCCAGGTCCTGGGGGGGATGCTCCAGCTCGGCGACGAACCGCGCGAACATCTTCACCGTGATCCAGGAAGCCCGCGCGGTCTCGTGACTATTCCAGCCCGCAGACCGGATCGCGAAGACTGTGGCCAGCGACCGCTGCATCGACTCGGCGACGGGTAGTTCGGTGAAGTCGAACGTCATCTCGTATCCGGCCTTGTTGACGACTGTCACCACGAGCCCGTCGGGAGCCAGCGGCGGCTCGGTGCGGTGATCGGCTGGCGGCAGGACGGCCCGCCGTCCCCGCCCGGTCACCGGGCTACCTCAAGGACGGCGTCGATGTCCTGGATGCCGTCCGACTCCCGGGCGAGCCGGGTGAACACACCGTCCAGGTCCTCGACCTGCTGTTCCTCCTCGCCGGCGGGTTCGGCCGCGGCCAGGATCGACTCCAGTTGCAGGTGCGCGACCGGCGCGAGGTAGTGCCGTTTCGTCACCTCCACGTCCGCGTGGCCGAGGAGGGTCTTCACCAGCCACCACGGATCGCCGAACAGCATGGCGAAGTCCCGCCGGTCCGCGGCTGAGAGCCCATAGCGGGCCTCCACCAGCTGATTCAGCAGGACCAGCATGTAGAGGGCCATCGAGTGGCGGGCGGCGTGCGGGGTCGCGTACGGACTCTTGCCGTGTACCTCCGCCAGCCGGAAGTCCCGTTCGATCTCCCGTTCTTCCGCGGTGAGTAGGACCTCCTCGCAGCGCAGGTTCGCTGCCCTGAACACGCCGTTCCACCGGTCCGGAGCCATCGGCAGGCCCTGCTCGCTCAGCCACAACCATGCCGGCTCCGGCCCTTCCGGGCCCTCCAGGAACAGCCACTGCCGCTCGCGCCATCCCAGGCGGCTGAGTTCTTGCTCGCCGACGACGCCGTCCGAGTCGACCCACTCGACCTTGGGTCTCAAGCCCCGCGTCACCTTCGTGACCAGCCACATCATGGGCAGCCGCTCATAGCGGCCTTCCGCCTGGGCGCGCTGGACCGCCCACGCGCGCTCCGACTCGACGTACGCCTCGGCCTGGCCGACCGCGTCCGCCGACACATAGAAGACCCGGCTCTGCTTCGACCGGGTGACCGCCGCGGCGACGCGGCCGTGGCAGTAGCGGCCGAACCGCAAGCGCTGGCTGGGAAGTTCGAAGGTGAGCAGCGAACCGCCCTCCTGCCGGCGCAGGCCGGAGCTGAGCAGCAGTTGCACGAAGCTGGTGTTGCGCAGCTCCGTCCGCGACTCCCACCCCGGCGCCGGCACTCCTGTACGACTGTGACCGCGCAGCCCGATGTCCGACCACAAGCCCCAGGTCCGCGGCGTCAGCCACAGCACCCGCGAGCTCACCGAGTCCGCCGCCCGGTCCCCTCGCCGCACGATGTCCACCGGCAGCGGGGACACCTTCGCCCACCGGAACAGCTTGGTGAATGCGGCAGCCTCCCGGTTCCACTTCGTCCCGCTGATCCGGCGCGGGTTCTGCGGAGCCCTGCATCTCCAGTGCCGGTAGTCCGCCAAGTCCTGCCGCCTCGCCTGCCTCCATAGAACTCCGCGCGAGGACAGAAAAGTCAACAACGGCCGGATATCCGTCGCGTAATTCCGCTTGGTCTCCCGCTCCAGATCCCGGAATTCGACGGACCGGACAAAATCCAGCAGCCCCTGGTCCACCGTTCCGTCCGGCGCCACGAACACCGGATCGCCCGGCCGCAGACCGATCCGGGCAACCTCGGCCGGCAGGTCCTGTACCCCCAGGACACCCTCAGTCGGTAGCGATCCCCACTGCCCCGGACCGGGCACCCACATCACGCACCACTCATGCAACTGACGCCTCCCCTGACGCTTGAACACGGCCAATCATCAGGGAAGTGGCGTCGATCACCGTCGTGCGCTTCCGGGCGAGGCGGGCCTCCAGCACGGTGTGCATCACGTTGACCGCGGACAAGGTGGCCGACTGGTCCCCGGCCTCGTCCGAGACCATCGCCCTGAACTGGTCGAGCTCCAGGACCTGCGTGGACGGCCAGGTGCTCGCCCAGGTGCTCTTGCCGCTCCCCGCCGCGCCGATGAGGACGATCAGGGCCGGGTCGGGGATGGTCGTGTCGAGCGGCTGCATGGTGCTGTCGAAGGTGGTCTTCACGGGCATTCTCCTTGCGGGTGAAGGGTGGAGGTGGCCAGGTGCAGGCGCATCCCGGCGGAGTCGAGGGTGAAGGCCGCGGCCTCGTCGATCGCGCAGGCGGCGGACTCGGAGTCCTCGCTGTCCAGCGGGGTGAGCGCGGCGGCCCTCGATGCCATCGTGAGCAGCTGGTTGAGCGAGCCGAGGACGCCGCCCTTGGGGTCGGCCTCGTCGAACAGCTCGCGCAGCGTCTCGGCGAGGAACTCGGCGTCGATCGGACCGCCCAGTTCGTCCTCGATCTGCTGGACGGCGAGCTTCACGATCCCGGCCGAAGCGCGGACGCGCTCCAGCCGGGTACGGGCGGCGGGGGTCACCGGCGGTCGCCCTTGCGCAGCGTGATCCAGGCGGTGACCAGGGCGGCGGCCACGCCGATCGCGCGGTGCGCCGCCTGGTCCAACTCCATCAGCGCGGTCCCGGGACCGGAGACGTCCTGGACGGCCTTGGGGTACTCGGTGCCCTCGCCGCCGGCCTTGCGGACCACGGTGGCGTGCTTGATGTAGCCGGACTTGCCGGCCTTCTCCGCGAGCCAGAGCAGCGGTTCGCGCCTGTCCAGGATTCCGTGGGTGATCGCGTTGATCGCGGCGCCGGTCAGCAGGGCGCTGGCGGGGACGCGGTACCCGATGGTGCGAGTGACGGCGAGGGTGGAAGCGAGCTGCACAGCCGAGTAGGACGCGACGTGTCGGCTCACCGAGCGGCGGCCGTAGGCGCTGGCGGTGCAGGTGCGGCCTTCCTTGCCGTGCCGCCAGGGGTTCTCTTCCACCGGGGAGCCGTCGTTCTTGTAGACCAGGTGCGAGCCGTGCATCCCCTTGGTCATCGCGTCGTGCTCCCGCTGCACGAACTGGTCGGCCAGTGCGTGGATGCCGTCGAAGACGGCGGTCAGGGCGGCAGCCAGGGCGAGGCCCTCGATGGCGCGGAGGCGATCGGTCATGCTGGGTGTGCTCCTCATCTCGGATTCGGGGTGGGGTGCGGGGCGGCCGGCCTCTTGCCGATGCTGCGGACGCCCCGTGATGCGCTTTCGCCCCCGGTCGGTCTCCGGCCGGGGGCGGTGGTGCTCAGAACGGCGACTCGTCCCAGGCCGCGGTGATCTCGATGCGGTGCCGGTCGGCGTACAGCGTGAGGTGGCCGGCCTTGAGCACGGCGGCGGCCGTCGCCGCGGTGAGCGGGACGGCGGCGGCGAGCAGCAGGGCAGCACGCAGGTGGCGGGCGGTCACGTCAGCGGGCTGCGGCGGCGAGGATGTCGGCGTGGTCGAACGCGAGGTCGGGGAGCGCGCTCAAGGGCCACCAGCGGGCGGCGGTGGCGTCGTCTCCGGCCGTCGGCGGGACGGGCGTGGGCAAAGTGGCCGTGTAGGCGACGCTGACGTACCGGCCGCGAGGGTCACGGCCGGGGGCATCGAAGGCGCCCACCTGCCGGAGGTCGGCGCCCGGGACGGCGATGCCGGCCTCCTCCTCCAGCTCGCGCGCGGCGGCAGCCAGGCTGGTCTCCCCGCCGTCCACATGACCTCCTGGCAGGGCCCAGCAGCCCTTGTAGGGAGCCCAGCCCCGCTCGATCAGCAGGACGTGGCCAGCAGCGAGCAGGACGACGTCGGCGGTGTAGCGGATCGTCTCGTCGGTGGTGTCGGTGGTCATGGGCTGGGGTCCTCTCGGGTTAGGCGGCCAGCAGGTGCTTGGCCGGAGGTTCGAAGTAGGTGCCGGGGGTGGGCTCGCACCCGGTGTTGCATGCGTTGCAGCAGCCCAAGGTGCGCAGGGGGAGGCAGAAGACATAGCGGCGTCTGCACTCGGGGCAGGTCTGCCGCGCGGCCATCGCGCGGTCCAGGGCCCACTCCTGAGCGAGTGTCGGGATTCGCTTCGGCCGGGCGAGGTCCTCGCGGTAGAGCCAGCCCCTGGTCGGGTGGTTGCACGACTGGTCGGGCCGGTAGGCGCAGTACTCGCAGCGCAGTACCGCGACCGGCCCGTGTCCGCCGGGGCTCAGCCCCTTCTCCCGCAGTTGCCGCCGGGTGAGCAGCCCGGGGGGACAAGCCTTGCCGCGGTCGTGCTCCGGCAGGGTCGCGTCAGTGCGGGGCACGCGCTTGATCTCGCGGCGGCACTTCCGGCGCGCCCGTGCCATCACCTGCTCCAGGGACCGGGAAGACGACGTTGGGGCAGCGGGTAGCGGGGGCCGGGGATGGTGGGGCACGGGCGGCCGGTCCTGCGGCGAGGACGGGGGATGAGCACGATGAACCCTTCCGTGTCGGTGGCGTGGACGTGGAAGCGCCCGCCGCCCCCGAGTGTGGGGCGGCGGGCGCCGGTGGAGCTCAGGCCGGTCAGCCTGCCCGGTCACCGGCACCGCCGCCCGGGTGCGGGCGGCGGTGCCGGTGGCCAGGCGGAGCGACCGGATCAGCGGCGGTAGTGGGCAGTCCGGTGCCTCAGCCGGTCCAGCAATGTGGGGTGGGTATGCCGCCAGGCGCTGCGGTCCAGGCCGTAGGTGGTGGGGAAGGTCTGGGCGGTTCCGCAGGTGCACGTCCAGGCGTAGGGCTCGGGGCGGAGGTCGTCTCGGGTGGCGGTAACGGTGGCCTGGGTGCCGTCGTGGCGTCCGTGATAGGTGCCGATCCAGAGCGGGTCGGACATGGTGTCGGTTCCGTTCGTTCGAGGGTGGGCGGGCAGGGCTCGGTTTCTGCATAGCGGTGCGGTGGGGTCGGCCGGTCGGGGAGCATGGTCGGTATGCCGCGCACGCTGAGAGTTACGGGTGAGTCGAAGAACCTGACGTTTGAGGAGCTGAGGGAATTCGTGAAGGCCGCCGGGGACGCGGGGGTGGGGGACGACGAGTGCGTCACCGCCGAGGTATCGACCACCGGGAAGATCAAGGAGCTTGAGGTCGAGATCCCGTGAGGCCGCCGACCTCGTAGTGGGGATGTCGGGGCGGCCGGGTGCGTGGAGCACCTGGCCGCCCTTTTGCTGTGTGTGCGGGGTCAGGGGTGGAGGGCTGCGGTGGTGGCCCACAGTGCGCCGAGCGCGGTGGTGCTGAGGGTGAGCCAGGCCAGCGCGTCGGCCCAGAGCCGACCACCGGAGCCTTTCGGATCGCGAAGGTCCGCGAACGTGTCAGCGAGGCGGGCGTGGAGGGCGGCGAGTCTGCCGAGGTCGGTGTACCAGCGTCCGCGCCGGTCGACCTCGCCGGTCGTCTCCCCATCGGGATAGTGGCCACCGTGGAGCGCCTGGCGGTGGTGCTCGCCCTCCGCGCCGATCTCCGGCGGGCTGAAGCGGACGGGGCTGGTGGTGCGGCAGACGGGGCAGCGGTAGAGGAAGCGGCGCAACATGTTTCCTTCTGCTGACGCAGGCCCTGCACCCCCTCCCTTGAAAGGGGCTGGGAGGGGGTGCAGGGCCTGGGGAGGGGGGTGGTGCAGATTTGGTTGTCTGACTTGTCTTCGCAGGTCAGAAGTTGTCTTGGAGGTTGTCCGGTGGTTGTCCCGACCTTGTCCGCGGACAACCAGCGGACAACCGGCGGACAAGGTCGGGACAACGTCTTGAGCGGGCTCAGTCGAATGCGGTGAAGGCCGCCTCGATGTCCTCCAGGAGGTAGACGGTGGGCTTGCCCTTCACGTCGGACAGCCGGGTGGATTCCAGCTCGACGTCTGCGTCGGCGAGTTCCTTCTGCAGGGTCCGGGCGACCATTCCGAGACGGATGCGGTCCTCGCGGTCGTCCCACTGCCCCCACCGCTCGGGGTCGTCCTTGCGGAGGTGGTCGTGGATCTGGCCGATGGTCAAGTACTCCGATTCGCCCTCGCGAACGAATACTTCGCGCAGGGTTCGGAGGATTCCGGGTGCCTCGGGCCGGGTCTCGGTGCCCGTTCCGGCGGGTGCGTTGCAGGCATCGCGGAGTTCGTTCCAGGCGTCGAGGAGTCCGGCTTCGGTGAGGGTGTGGGTGAGGTCGGGCAGTCCGGCGGCGGCACGTTCGGCGCCGAGCAGGGCGGCCTGTTCGGCGTCGATTTCGCGGACCTGGTAGCGGATCGGGCGGTTGGGCATGCCGGGCAGGCCGACGCCGTAGATCTGGCCGGCGTCATTGCGGGCGGTGTGGGTGGCCGCGCGAAGCAGGTCTGCCCGGTACCCCTCGGCGACGGCTCCGGCACCGAGGAGTTCGGTGACGTCGACCCGTCGGCAGGCGCCCAGGAGCTTGGCGGCGAGCTTGGGGCCGATGGCCTCTCCGAGGTAGTCCTTCGTGCCGAACTGGCTGCCGCCGTAGACCCAGATCGCTTCCTTGCGGCCCAGGAGCAGCAGCTTGATCAGCAGGGCCTTGGCGGTGGGGGAGAGCTGGGGCCATTCGTCGACGAACGCGCAGATCGCGGGGTGTTCGGGGCTGACCTTCCATTTGTTGCCCCAGCCGTAGGCGGCGCGCTGCCGGGCCCGGGCGGAGCACCAGGCCAGGAGGAATTCCAAGATGGCGATGATGAGGTCGTCGTCCATGCACGCGGTCAGGGTGATGGCCGGGCCGAGGTCGCCGACCCCGGTGCCGACGGGGTCGAGGTTGAGGACGACGGCGTCGCGGGTGGAGGTGACGGCCTCGGCGGCGGCGAGCATGACGCCGCTCTTGCCGCCGCCGGAGTCGGCGACCATGAGCAGCATCAGTCCGGCCAGCGAGAACGTGAGCGGGGTCGCGTCCATGGCGACACCGAAGTCGAACATGTCGGTGATCGACGCGGACAGCGGCGCCCGGTAGGGGACCGGACCGACCAGCTCGGGAGTGAACGGATCGGTCAGGATCATCCGGACCGTGCAACTGTCACCGTGCTCCGGATCCGACTCGATCAACAAGCCGTTGCGGCGGAGCTTCAGCAGGGTGATCAGGTTCCGGTAGGTCTGGGACTCGTTGAGGTCGTCAGGGCTTCCGGTCTTGAAGGAGACGCGTGCGGACCAGCCCCACGGCTCCTTCGTACCGTCGGTGACGGCCTCGATGTCGCCGCCTTCGTGAAGGATCGCGCGGCGCAGCGCTTCTTCGGCCTGGTCCACGGTCGTGACGTCGCGGACCGGGAATGACGTCAGGTCCTCGGTCTCGGGTCCGGGTTCGGTGGTTGCGTCGGAGCTGTTCTGGGCGCTGCTGGCAACGGGTTCGAGTTCGGGTGGTCCGACGAGGTCGGCGGGAAGGGCGCGTTCGGTGAGGGCGAGGGGGTGGTGGCCGAGCCACCAGGCAGCCCCGGCCAGGACCGGCAGGGCCACAAGGCCGGCGGCGGGTGCGGCAAGGACCAGGGCGAGGGTCGCGGCACTCGTGGGGACGATGACTCCGGCGAACCGGCCCAGGCTGCGCACGGTGCGGTAGCGGCGGATCTGTTCGGGTGTGGGCTGCAGCAGCTTGGTCTGGAACGGGATCCGCCCCAGCGCGGTACCCGCGCGGGCCTTCAGCTTGAGCTCGGCGTGCGTGTTCTTCAGCCGGGCCGCCTCCTGGGGGGTGAGGCCGAAGTCGACGGCCTCACGGGCCAGTTTCTGGGCCCGCTTGTTCAGCCGCTTTATGTCGGCGGTCGTGTCCTCGCGCTGGGCGGTGTAGACGTCGAGATGCACCTTGACCAGGCGCCGGCGGATCTCCTCGTCCGACATGGAACCCAGGGTCGTCCAGTGGACGGTGGCGGCCCACCCGTGACGCAGGCCAGGACCGGTCTGCCCGGCCACGTACCGGGCCGCGACAGCGGCGTAGCAGGCGATGCTGCGCCTGGTGCTCGCAGCGCCTCCAGCGGCGTTTCCGTGCTGCTGGGCCTGCTCCCGGTCGTGGTCGTGGTGCCGGCGGGGGCCGGGGTCTTCGTCGTCGACGATTTCGGCCCAGACGTATTCGCCTTCGTACGGCTCCATCTGGCTGTGGTTGGGGTGGGTGGTGCTCATTTCTCCTCCATGCGGGGGTCGTTCGGAGCAGCGCGAAGAGGGACCGGGCCTCTGGTGGGGCCGGTCCGGGAGTGGCTGGGGCGCTGGGGGGTGAGTTCGGGTTCGGGCTGGGGTGGCCCGCCGCACGCCCGCGGTGGCGGGGGTGTGGGGGACCGTCACGGCCCGGCGCCTATCCGCCGAAGACCCAGAAACCGACGTTGTTGCTGATCAGAACGGCGGAGTTGAGGGCGATTCCGAGGAAGCCGACGCCGCTGCCCGCGGAGATACCGATCAGCGTGCCGCCGGCCATTTCCCGCCAGTCCTTCGGCTTCCATTTGGCGGCGTAGGACTTCACGAGGAACCAGACCAGGATGCAGATGCCCAGCAGCGCCCCGAACGCGTTGACGGGGGTGACGTGGGTGGTGGGCGGGTTGGCCGGGGTCTGGGCTCCGGCGAGGCCCTCGATGGCCTGCTCGCCCGCGATGTTCATGCCCACCCGCATGGCTCCGGCGCCGCCGCCGAGCAGGCC
The DNA here is from genome assembly GCF_040611955.1 of Streptomyces sp. NPDC006510. Classification (NCBI taxonomy): domain Bacteria; kingdom Bacillati; phylum Actinomycetota; class Actinomycetes; order Kitasatosporales; family Streptomycetaceae; genus Streptomyces; species Streptomyces sp. NPDC006510. Next base: position 58,628 of record NZ_JBEXPH010000014.1, read on the forward strand.
GGCGGAGTTCACGGTGACGGCCAGGACCGCGAGGGCCACGAGGAACACGGTCTTCTTGTCCCTGAGGACGTTGAACTTGAATCCGGCGACGATCAGGACGATGGCGATCGCGCCGAAAGCGATGGTGCCGAAGCTCCCGTTGGCGACCGGGTTGTCGAAGATGTTCATGATCAGGCTCCAGTGAAGAGGCGGAGGAAGTAGCGGCCGGTGAGGACGATCAGGCCGCAGGGGATGGCCCAGATGACGGGGCGGGTGATGATCCAGCTCAGGCCCGAGGACAGAAATTTCCGGGCGGCCAGCCAGACGGTCCCGCCGACGAAGGCGGCCGTCTTCACCAGGACCCTGCAGATCGCACCGAAGGGGCCGGGGACGACCTGGCCCACGAGGACCGGGGCGATGACGCCGAAGGCGACACCCACGGGCCCGAACATCGCGTCGGTCAGCGTGTTGGTGTCAAGGACGTGGGCGACCCACTGGGCGGCCGTGCGGTCGCCCAACGGGGGCACGGTGACCGCGAGGATCGCGAGGCCGTTGCGCTTGAGCTGCAGACGCCCCCAGTCGACCGGATTACCGTCCGCGTCCTCACGGTTGAACCGCTCGATCAGGCCCGTCGCGATGTCGATCCAGCCGACCCCCAGAGCAGCAGCGGCCACACCCTCAGCGGCGCGCCCGGCGACGTCCGTCCAGTCCGGTCCCGTACGCCCGCCCTGCTCAAAACCCGCCCCGTCAACCTCGGTGGCTGTGGCGGTGTAGGCCGTGTCGGTGGTCTTCTCGGCAAAGAGGTCTGCGCCGAGGTGCTGGTCGGGGACACGGCCCGGCGGAGCGGGGGGCGGGGTGGTGGTGCCGGTGATCGGGCACACGACGTACGTCTCGGCCGCGAGAGCGCAGCCCTGCCGGATCGGGCAGGCCGCGCAGCAGCCGCCGTTGGCGGCCCCCGGCCACGCGTCGGCGGGCCTGGCGGTCGTGTCCGTCACGACGCCGCCCGACCCGAGGCCACCCGGTCCTGCAGCCAGGCACGCACCGTCAGTTCGTCCAGGTCCGGAACGGTCGCCGCCGGGGCGGTGGGGGCCGTGGCGGGGGCGGGCTGGAACCCGTCGGGCAGGGGCAGCACGGTGGCGGGCTTCGCGGCGGGCCCGAGGCGGCCGGGGAAACGGGTGACAGTGGTTGCCGGGGCGGCTAGGCGCCGCAGGTGACGAAGGCGGCGGGGACGGCGGATGTGCAGGCAGGCGAGCAGCACGGACGGGCTCCAGAAGATAGGGGTGGAGGGGCCAGACCGAGTTGTCGGTCCGGCCCCTCCGGGGTGATGTGCGAGTGGGTCAGGCGGTGCGGTGCGGGCTGGTCAGCGGGTGCGCCACCAGCCGCCGCGGTCCTGGCGGGAGCGCTCGGACGCCTCCCATGCCTGGCCCTGCCGGTCCGCCGCCCTGGCGTTGCGGTGGTGTGTCTCGCGGCGCTTGCGGGCCGCCTTCTCGCTCGCGGACTCGCCGCCGTACTGCTGTGCGAGGTCCTTGTCGTTGCCGATCAGACCGAAAAACGCCATGGTGATGACACTCCTGACGGTGTTGGGGGTGAAAAGGGGCCGCTCCTGGCCGGGCCGTGGAAAGCGGGCCGGGAGCGGCTTCGGGCGGGGCTCCGCCGGGGGTACTCGCCGGGTCTGCTCGTCCGGGTCTGCGGATTGGTGGTTCCGCTCGCCGGGGTCGCTCGCCGGGTCTGCTGCCGTCCGCCGACTGCGTGGTACTGATTCCGGCAGTCGCAGCGACGGCCAGTCCGGCGGGGCGCCGGGCTGGCCATCACTGGTGGTGCCGGAGATGTGGGTCAGGGCCGGGGGCCAGCCTCTTCCTCGTCCTCCTCGTCCGCGCTCTCGTGGTCCGATGCCGGGTCGGAGTCTGGTTCTGTGGCCGGTGTGTCCGTCTCCTCGCCCGACATAAGCTCGCCCCAGATCCTGCGGATCCGTTCCTCGCTGCCGACATATCCGGCGGCCCGGAACGCGCCCACGGCCTGGCGGTAGGACAGAGGCGGGTCCTCCCGGTAGCGCAGGTGGCGCAGCACGACCGCGAGCTGCGCGTCGGTCAGGCGCTCGCCCGTGACGGGAGTCGGGACACCCGCGACGGCAGCGACGTCCTCCAGCGTCACGGTCCACTTCGCGACTGTGCCGCTCTGGTCCGTGCCGGTTTCGCCGGGCCCGTCCGTGTCGGATTCCGTCACACGGTCCGTGACGGTGGCCGTGACGCTGTCACGGACCGGACCCGTGACGGTTTCGGCGGAGCGTGACGGATCACTGCCCGTTTCCGCGTTGACCTGCGCGACTGTGTCCGTGACGGGACCGGCCGGGACCGTGCCGGTGGCGTGACGGACAGGCCCGTCCGTCACGGACGGCGTGACGAACAGGGCGGCCGGTGCCCCCGGTTCGAGGGCAGGCGTGACGGACGCGGCAAGGGCCGGTGTGACGGCCGGGGCGAACATGGCGGCAAGCGCGGTGTCCGCGCCCTGTGTCATGCGGTCCCGCTGGACGGTCACCAGGCCGGTCCCGAGACCGTCGTCACCGACACCGACCCGGCGGGCCAGCCGCCAGGACTTGAGGTCCGCCTTCCTGCGGGCCTTCTCCTCCGGGTGGTTCGCGGCCAGTGCCCTCTGCACCGCGAGTTTCTGCATCGTCCGGGCGTTGCGGCGCTGGGCCTCCATGTCGACGCGGGTGCGGTAGATCACGACCCGGCGGGCCAGGAGCCCGGCGCCCTCCGCGGCCGCGCACATCGCCATCGGCGTGATCGCGTAGACAACCGCCTCCGTCGTGGTCTCGGCGACGACCGCGCCGGTACCCGAGGCGACCGCGGGCAACGCCCACAGCCCCAGGCGTACGACGGCCGGCGAGGACTGGCCCAGCAACGTCAGCCCCACCATGACGAGCGCCAGGACGAGAGTGGCGCCCTCCCCGGCGGCGACGACACCGAGCGCGGTCGCATCCTCAGGAAACTGCGTCTTGATGTTGGTGTAGGTACCAAAGGCGCCGACACCGCCGACGATGAGCATGGGGACTGCCGCGGCCCCCAGGATCAACCCCTGGCCCCAAGACAGGGACCGGTCTACCTGCATCTGCGTGTGATCCATCACTGCTCCTTGTTGCGGGGAAGTTCCGGGCGCCGGGAGGCGGTCGCGGTCTGTGCGGTGAGCCACGCGACGGCGGCCGGGGCCATGTCGGCCGCGCCCGCGTCGGTGTCGAGCGGGGCGGTGTCGATGTCGTGCATCGCGTCGGCCGGCGGCAGCAGCCGCATGTACGGGGCGCGGGCCTGCTTGATCAGCCCGCCGGTGCTGTCCAGGCGGGCCAGCGTGTAGCGGATCTCGCCGCTGGAGTAGGGGACGACGCCTTCGACCCGGCAGACCACCGTGTGGCCCGCCTTGCCGAGCCAGAACTTCTCGGGGTCGCGGTAGAGGACGTAGTCGTCGCACCGGTACGTAACCGGCGCGGCCACCCTGGCTACGGAAGAGCTGACGGTCATTTGTCTCCTTCGGATCGGGTCGGGCTTGTGCCCGGGCGCAGGGCTCCACGAAGAGCCGGCCGCCCGTGGGGCGGCCAGCCGGGGAGAGAAGTGCGGGTCACCGCGAGCGCAACTGCTGGAGGTAGGCATCCTGGAGATCGGCGAGCCGCCGGTACAGCGGGGCCCCGGCCGGACAGTGCTGCTCGGGCCGGCAGGGCTCGCAGGTCTCGCTGTGGGTACACCAGGCGTCGAGTGCGCGCTGGTAGCGGGTGTGCAGGTCGTCAGCCATGGCCGTTGACCTGGTGGTTGGGGGGCATGCGGGGTGGAGCCTTTCGGGCCGGTGCGGGGTGGGTGTCGACAACGCGGTGGCCGGCGTCCCACGCTCTGGCGGCCGCCGTGGTGGCGGCCGCGAGCAGGGCGAGGGTGGCGGGGTGGGCCAGGCCGTAGAGGGTGATGGCCCGGACCGCGAGGTGCTGTGCGATCCGGGCCGCGCGTATGTGCAGGTGCAGGGGTCAGCCCTGCCTCTGTCCGGTCCCGCCGCAAGGGGTACAGGGCTGCATCTCGACACCCTGATAGACAGTGCCGTCCGCGCCGACGTGGTTGACGGTCACCATCTTCTGACCGGTCCCGCTGCACGGGATGCAGGGGGTGTCGGTCATCGAGCCACTCCCATCACGCTGGTGCGCTGGACGGCGGAGGTGGGAGGCGGGGCGTAGCACGTGCCGTTGCAGTTCCAGCGGCCGCACAAGACGCATGCGTCGTCCGCTCCTCGCATGGTGATCTGGGGAGTGAGGAGCAGTACTGGCTGGCGGTCGTACCCGGGGGCCATCTCGGCGAGCGTGCAGCGGGCGCGGCGGCCGGCGGCCTGGGCGCGGTGGTCGCCGTCGGCCACCAGCTGGCGGACGAGGCGGTGGTACTGCTCGGTCTCGTCGGGCATGGGGCCGAGGTCGTTGTCTTTCTGTTCTTCGTCCTCGTACCACCCGGCGCGCGGGCGAGTTGCCATAATGGTCATGCGGATCAGCTCCTTGAGCCCTGTGGGATCCGTGCTGGCCCCTGGCACATATGGCGTGTGGAGCGCCGTGTCGGGGGCTCGCCCCTTTTTTCGGGGGCGGTGCGCGGTGGGGTCCTGTGGCCCCACGCCGACACCAGCCCCGAAGGGCTGGGGACGACGTGCAGCACAGGACGGGGTCAGGCCGCCGTGGACCAGGTCGTGTCGATGGTGCGGTCGCGGGCCTGGTCGGCTCGGGCCGCGGCGGTGAGCGCCAGAAGGTGCTGCCAGTCGGCCGCGGCAGCGGCGGCAAGGCGGCCGGGCTGGCGGATCTCACGGATGATGGCGAGCTCCTGGCCGGTGCGGCCGCCGCGGACCAGATTGCTGCTCGACCGGTCGCCGATGCCATCCCGCAGCGCGAGCTCCTCGCACGCCGCCCGGACCGGGCACCCGGTACAGATCTGCCGGGCGGCCGCTTGCTGCACCGACCAAGTCGCGGGCGACGAAAGGGGGTTGCGGTCGAACAGGTCGCGGTACCGCTGGTCGCCGCAGCGGGCGCTGGTGTCGACGGCGGCCTGGAGCACGGCGCGGCGGGCGAGGCGGGCGGCAGTAGGGGAGAACCGGGTGAGCGTCACGGTGGGTCCTTCCATCAGTGCGTGCGGGCAGAGTTGAACCCCCAGGCCAGGAGGCTTGGGGGTTCGGATCGTCGGGCTGTTTGAGCAGGCGGCCGGGGCTACCGGTTGACCTGCTTCTTGACCTGCTGCAGCTGGTGCTCGAGCAGCGTGATTGCACTCTCCAGATCGGCGCGCTCCCACGGGGTCAGCTTCGGGCTCAGCTGCTTGAGCTGCGCCTCCAGGGCGTCGTGGACACGCTGCATGTCGGCCCGGTGCACGCGCGGGAGCACCTTCCGCAACGATCGCCGATGGGTGCGGACATGATCCTGCTGCGCCGCACGCTGCTGCTCGGCGGCGCGGCGGTCGCGGAGCGCCTGCTGCTCGCGGGAGAGCACGGCGGTGGCCTCGAATTCACGGAGCCAGAGCTCGAGCTCGCGGGCCGTGCCGCATCGGCCGCCGGCCCCGCACGTCGCGCACGTGGCGCGGTGCGCGATGACCGTACGGCGGGCCCGGTCCAGCAGCGGCAACAGCAGGGCCCCGGCGGGGACGACCTGCTGCTCGCGGGTGACTGCGAGTTGGTGCACAGGGGCCGGTGCCATCGTCGACTTGGGCTTGGGGAGCACCTTGGTCGCGCGGCGGGACGCGGTGGTCGGGGCCGCCTCGGCCAGGTCGGTGCGCCAGTCGTTGACGTCGACGTCGATGTTGACGCGGCGGTTGGTGCCCTGCTGGCAGCGGGGCGATTCGGTGTTGCGGTAGCGCTTCGTGGAGTGCGGCACGAGCTTCGGCGTGCCGAGCATCCCGGTGATCGGCGTCCATCGCTCGCAGGACGGGCAGACGAGGCTTTCTTTACCCGGTGTCAGGTCGATGTGGGTGACCTTGAGGTCGGAGGCGACGATCGGCTGAAGGCTGCTGACGTTCCGTGTGCGGGTCTTACGGCGGCGCTTGCGGGCCTCGGGCTGTGCAAGGGGAGTGGTCATCAGGAGCTCCTCGTATTGGGGGAGAAGAGGTGCGTCGCGGTGGGCTCTCCGACCACCAGGCGTACGGCTGAGGCCGGCAGTCCTGGAGGACGGACAACGCATCAGCGATGCGATGCGATGTGCACGGGAGCGCTCGGTCAGAGGACCGATCCGGGGGATTTGGTCGAGCTATCAACCCCGGCCCTCCCCCATCGGGGCAAGGGCTCCTGCGGTGGTGCGGTGAGCAGGTGACACAGCAGCGGATTTCGCTAGTGAAATCTGCGACGAGCAAGACCGTACGCCAGTCCCCGCACCCCGTCAACCACTTCACTAGCGAAATCACACCGTCATCACGCGATTACGCCGTCACGCTTCGCGAGTACCGCTCACACAACGTCGCCACATTCCCAGGATTGCGACATTCGGTCAAGCGCATCCGGTGTCACATTCCCGGGATTGATGGGTTCTGTTCCCTAATCCCAGGATTGTGATTCACTGGATGCCGAGAAGGAGGTCGCCGGATGCCGCCGCCCAAGTGGAAAGCCCTTGCCGACGAGATCGCTGCGAAGATCACTAGTGGCGCGTACACGCCCGGGGATCGTTTGCCTAAGATCGAAGACTTGGTCAGCGCGGGGAAGGGCTCGAAATCAACAGTCCACGCCGCGTATAAGGCGTTGGAGGCTGATGGCCTCGTGATCGCATCCCGGGGCCACGGCACAGTCGTGCGGGAACGCACCACCTTGGCGACCGCCGCCGAACGCGAGCAGCGCAGCAAGATCACCGGGTCGTCGTGGAGGGCCGGGGAACGTTCCGACTCGCATATGGCAGGCTTCATCGCTGCGCCCGAAGACGTGGCCGAGGCTCTGGAGATTGAGCCTGGCGGATTGGTGCTACGGCGCAGCCGGACCTATCGCGACGAGCACGACGGCAGCGTCGTTAGCCACTCAACATCCTGGATTCCAGCGGGACTTGCCGAGGGACTGCCCGAACTCGCCATGGGGCGCCGGCTAAGTGGCGGCACGTCGATCGATCTGATCACGCGCCACACCGGCCGCCCGGTTGCCCGTCGGCACAGCTCCATGTGGGCCAGGACCACCACAGCCACCGATGCCGGGCTTCTTGAAATCCCCGAGGACACTCAGGCCGCAGTCATCGTCCTGACGGTCCGGATCATCGACACCAGCGGCTTGACGATCGAGTACGGCGTCGACGTCGGCGGCCCCGGCCGCCGGTGGACCAAGGAAGAGGTCAGCGAATGATCCCCCTGCCCCTCGACGACACCCTCACCCATGTGCTGGAGCATCGCCTCGGCGCTCTCCTGCAGACAGAGCGCCTTGGCACCTTGGCCCCGGATCACAAGGTCGAAATGATCAGAATCACGCGGACGTTGGCGGGCCGAACCGGTTCGGCCAAGCTCGTCCTGATGGCCGGCCTCCCCGGCGCGGGGAAGACAACGCTGGCCCACAAGCTGGAGCAACAAGGCTTCCTGCGCCTGTGCCCCGATGAGAGGGTCTGGCGGAAGCACGGCCATTACGGGCGGGACTTCCCGCGTGGGCAGTACAAGGTTCGGGAACGCCCCATCCTGGCCGAGATCGCCGTCGAGCTGCGTGCCGCGCTGGGCGCCGGCCGGGACGTGGTCCTGGACCACGGGCTCTGGACCGGCGACGAGCGCCAAGAGTGGACCCGTATCGGCCAGGACGCAGGGGCCGTCGTGACGCTGGTGCACCTTCCCGGGAAGGTCGACGCCCTATGGAATCGGATCAAGCAGCGCAACGAGTCAACCTTCGACGACCCGAACGCGATGTACTTCAGTCGGGACGACCTGGAGCGCCACGCGAACCGTTTCGCCGCCCCCGGGGCCGATGAGCCGCACGTGGTCTACGACGGGTGTTTTGCATCAGTACTGACCGGGCTGACGCAGGGAAGTCGATGAGGACAACCAGAGGGAGAAGATTTCACTAGTGAAATCGTGTACTCTCTCAGCATGACTGCTCAAGATCGACGTCGCGTAGGCGCTCAGCAGATCGCTGACGACCTGCGCGCACAAATTGACTCCGGGCAGCTCAAGCCCGGAGACCGGCTCCCTCCCACTCGCGAGCTCACGGCCCGCTACGGCGTAACTGGCGAGACCATCCGGCAGGCGATCATCAAGCTGAAGTCCACCGGCCTGGTTCGGTCCCGACAGGGATCCGGCGTCTACGTTCGCGCCTGGCAGCCACTGGTCTATCGTCCGCAGGCAGAATTTCGTAAGAAGCTGCCGCACGTCGATGTCTTCCGGAGCCTCCTTGATGCCGAAGGCCGCGACGGGTCGCAGACGATCGAGATGCAGACACTGTTGCCGGATGAGCCCGTGCGTCGCCGCCTCCAGCTGACCGACGGCGAGTTGGTGGCGCTGCGCCGTCGCACCTCGTACGTGGATGGGGAGCCGTTCTACACCGACGACTCGTACGTACGGGCATCCCTGGTCGAGGGCAGCGAGTGGATGACCGAAGGCAGCGTCGCACGCGGGACCAACCAGGTCCTTGCGGAACTGGGGCACGAACTGGTCGAGGCGCTCGACGAGATCTACACCCGGATGCCGGGACCGCGCGAGGTTGAGCGGCTCGGGCTCGACGCCAAGAACCCGCTGCCAGTCGCCGAGCTGATTTCAACGGCTCACGACCGTGATGGTCAGCCGATCCAGGTCACCATCAATATCCTCCCGAGCGACAGGCACGTGATCGTCTACGAGCGGACCCGCCCCGTGTCCCAGGAGCCGTCCGAGGAGTCGAGCGCATGATCGTCGTACGCGCCGAGCCGGGCGACCTGACAAGACTCATCAAGTTCCGGACGGACACGGCGGATTGGCTGCGGCCGAAGGGAATCGACCAGTGGTCGCTTTCCTTCCCGCCCGAGCAGATAGCCGCGAGCATTGCCCGCGGCGAGGTCTACCTCTTCAAGGAGCACGTGGCCGCCGACGCCGCAGCAACCGTGACCCTGGACCGCGAGGCCGACGACCTGCTCTGGACTCACGAGGAGCGGCTCGATGAAGCCTTGTACGTGCACAAGCTGACAGTCGATCGCGCGCACGCGGGGACTGGCCTGGGAGGCCGGATCCTGGACTGGGCCGGGAATCGTGCAGCGCTAGCGGGCGCGCGCTGGCTCCGCCTTGACGCGTGGACCACGAACCCGCAGCTCCAGGCGTACTACCTCGACCAGGGCTTCCGGCACGTACGCACAGTAAACGACCCAGAAGTCGGCGGCTCGGGATGGGTAGCCCAACGGCCCGCGCGATCCGAATCCGGCTGGCCTGACGTCGACCTCACGGAAGGGCACGAAGCTTGAGCACCAGTCTGAACGCGCAAGCTACGGAGCTTCTACCGACGGTTCCGTCCGGTCCTGGGGCTAGGCTGTGGGAAATCGAAAACGGCGAAAGCCCCAGGATCGTGCAGAATCCCGGGGCCTTCAACGGAACTCGCCGTTCAGGCGACACCTGATGGGAGGTGATCGCGGGATGCAGAGTTCCCGCGTCGGACGATGTTCCCTCTCGCGATCACCCCGTCGGGCTGGCTTTGGACATGCGCCGACTCCACTCTCACTCGAAGGGGGTCGGGCATGACCTAACGGCCTCTGGCCGCGCGCGCCGAGAAGCGGACTACCAATCCGCTGGCCTCGCGCGGCCCGTCTACCGACCGGATTAACCACCCGCGTCGGCTGCTCAGATCCCGGTTCCCGCCGGTCCTGAGCCGCGGCTTATCAAGCCGCTCTCTGTATCCGGCCCCTTATCAGGGCCAATGCAGTACCCGCGGGCCCCCGCCAAGGGGCTTCGCGGTCGCAGTACCGAAGTACCGCTTCACCACCGAAGTGGCTTCACCGTTTCGAGGCCCCGCCAAGAGCTTCGAAACACCAGCACCAAGTCCACCAACGAAACGAAGGGAGATCGCTTCTGGGCCTTCGTACTGAGCCCGCTCCTCACGGAGGGGGCTACCCGACACATCCACACATCCGGTTTGGCCGGGCCCGAGGGCTCTGGCCGATCCAGCTATATGGAGAGCAGGTCGTTTCTCATAGTGCCTGAGAGTGGTGTCCCTTGTCAGCTTGACTGTGTCCGATTCACACCGGTTCGAGCCTCTGATGCTTCCCATGTGACGGGATTCGCGCACCGTCTTCGCCCTGTTCGCGGCATTAATCACGAAGATTCTTCCGGTTGGAGTGTCACACCAACGCCCTCGCCGGCACCTGTAGCAGGCGTGACAACCACTTCTGCTCCTGCCGCCCCGGCGGTCCCGCTCATGCGCCCGCTGACCGAGGTCATCGACATCTCCGTCGACGACGGTCCGCAGCGTCGGCTGCGGTTGGCACCGGCGCGAGTCAGGGCTCGCAAGGACGGTTTCCCGTGTGGCGGGGCCCGTTTGAAGGTTCCTGCCCACTGGGCGGGAGCAGCTGGCGCTCTCGGCGGGGGTGTCCGCTTTAGCGCATATACCGGGCGCATGGCAGTGATGAGCATGGTTGCCCCCGTCTTCGTGGGGGTCCGGTGAGTGCCGTGGCGGCGGAGGCCGCTGGTGGATTTCTGCCGGGGCCTCGCTCTGTCAGGACGTCTCTTGGTCCTGTTCCGGCGCCGGTGCGTGGTCCGGGTCATCCGTTGGCGCTGGGCTCGGATGCCCAGGCCCGGCTGGGTGGCGCGGTGCGTGCGTTGCTGGGCGCGGGCGGTCTGGAGGGCGAGCTGGACTCGGTCCGGCTGGCTGTGATCGTGCTGGCGTCGAGGACGCCTTCGGAGACGGGTGAGGTGGTGATCCGCACGGGTGAGCTGGGCCGGTGGATCGGCCTGTCGAAGTCTCGCACCGCCAGCTCGGTCGTGCCGGGCCTGCGCCGGTCCGGGATGGTCGAAGTGGAAACGGAGCCGGGCGAGTTCGGGCAGGACGATGCCCTGCGGTGCCGACTGCTGCCTATGTGGGAAGCCCATGGGGTGGTCGGGCACCCGCTGCACCTGAAGAAGAGCGAGCTGGCAACGCTGCTCCGGCTGTTGGAGGCCGTGATGGCACCGGGCTGGACGCATCGGGACGGTCGGGTGACTGCGGCCGGGCTGATCGCGGGCCGTACGGGCCGTGGTGCGGCGACGGACCGGCTGGCGCTGCTGCTGCTGGTACTGGAGGCGCGGGAGACAGGCCGGGTGGGTCTGTGCGGCGGCGTGGTGGACACGCGGCGCGGTCGGCCGGCGGCGACCCTGGCCCGACTGCTGGGCTGTTCAGCCTCGGCCGCGGAGCAGGTGCTGGAGCGGCTGGAGGTCCGGGGTCTGGTGCGGCGGCCGCGGGTGCGGACGGCGTCTGGTCTCGGGCACCGGTCGCGGCTGTTGGTGCCGGCGGTGGCCGCCGCGCACGCACCCAAGGGTGTCACCGGCGATGCCCGGAAGGGGCATGCGAAGACCGCGAAGCCCGAGTTTTCAGGCCCCGTTGTTACGGCAGGGGCTGATGAGGCCCCTTGGGTTGAAGAGGAATCGCACGTCAGCGAGGCGGAGGGGGGCGTGGGAGCGGAAACTGGAGGCCCCGGCGTTACGGCAACCCTTCACACTGATCACTCTCCCGTGGTTACTCCCGTAGTTCCCCCGCAGCCCTCTGGTGGCTTTTCCGGCGAAGGCCGCGGGGGTGGAGGCCGTCGGCCGGAGCGCGCGTGCATGCGCGAGGACCAGGCCGTCGACAGCGAGGACGCCGCTGCCGGTTCGGCGTCGCCGGTGGCTGAGGGCGGCCCGCTTCGCGGGGAACAGCCCAAGGAGTCCCGGGTCGATGAACAGGTGGGGCAGCGTGCTGCCGGGGCTGGTGCCGGTGGCCGGCCGAAGGCCGTGGGTGGTGGAAAGGCGCAGCAGCAGCGGAGGGTGGGCCTTCCGGCTGATCTTCGTCTGCGGGTGGCCCTGGGGCCGGTGGCCTGGCTCTGGGAGCGGCTGAGTGGCTGGCAGCAAGACCAGGTGGAGGCGGCCGCGAAGACAGAGCTGGCCCGCCTGGAGGGCTTGCTGGCGCTGCCGGGTGCCGCGCCGCGGTTGCTGGCCGACCGGCTGGCCGACCGGCTGGCGGAGACCGGCGGCGAGGCCATGGTCACCGGCCCGTACGGGTGGCTGATTGGGCGGGGCCTGGTGCAGCGTCAGGCGTGCTCGGACCGTCGGTGCGATGACGGGATCCGGCTGGACACCGGGACCGGGTGTGAGAACTGCGGCAACGTGATCCACACCCGGCGGGCCCGTCGTGCCCAGGTTGCCGCGGAGGTCGACCGCGACCAGCCTGGCCTCGCCGACACCGAGCGCAGCCGGGTCATCGAGGACCGGCTCCGCGAGCTCGCCGCGATCGATGCGGAGGACTTCGTGTGGCGCCGCGAGCAGGCTGCGGCCGAGCGGGCCCGCCGGGACGAGGCCCGTGCCGCTGCCCAGAAACAGGCACAACGCGAACGCCAGGCGGCGGCCGCCGCCGACACGGCCCGCCAGGTCCTCCCATGCGAGGACTGTGGGCAGCAGTGGTCGGCCGGGCTGTGCGAGGCGTGCGGCTACCGGCGCCGAACCGAGACCCTGATCGTGGAGGCCGGGATGATCGCGGCCACCTGGGTCGCCGACCTGACCGACCCGGCCGCCGTCACCGCCGTCGCCGCCGACGTACGAGCACACCTGACCACCGCCGTCGAGGCCGCCACCCACCAGTTCCTGGGGCTGATGGAGCCAGGCGACCTGGAGGCAGAGCCGGTCGCCGCGGCGTCCGCGCTCGCCTTCACCGCGCTCCAAGTTGTCGAGCAGGCACTGCCGGAGTACCGCACCAGCGCGCTGGGACGGCTCGGCCGGACCTCGGAAGCCGAGGCGGAGGCCCGGCGGGCGTACAAGACCGAGCAGGGCCGCCGCTGGTTCCAGCACAACCCGACCGGTGCGGACGCCGTTGCCGCCGCGACCAGGGAAGCGGAGGCTGCACGGGAGCGCACCGCCGAACACCTGCTCGCGAAGCGACTGGAGCAGCTACACGAGCAGGCCGCCCGCCCCGAGACGGCCACGGCCGCGCCGTGGACGGACCGGCTGCCCGAGCTCGCCGCGCGCCCGCTGGACGACGACACGGCCGGGGCGGTGATCGCGTGAGTACCGAGCTGAGCGGCGTCGACCTCGCGCGCCAGGCCCTGGTCGCGGCCCGGGAAGCGGCCAAGAAGAACGGCACCACCAGCAAGAAGCCGAAGCGGCGCACCGGCGCCGCCGTACGGCGCGACGGGCGCGAGCCGCTCGGACTCGGCAGCGCGATCAGCCGGATGATGACCGAGCGCGGCATGGTTGCCCCGACCGCCGGCGGAAGCGTCCTCGCCCACTTCGACACCATCCTCGCCGCAGCCGCGCCCGAACTCGCCGGGCGCGCCCAGGCCGTGGCGTTCGACGCGGACACCGGCCGCCTGGATGTCGTCCCCGACGCCCCGGCCTGCGGCACGAAGCTGCGCTGGAGCGCGCCGAAACTGATCGCGGCGGCCAACGAGCGAGTGCCGAACGCGAACGTCCGCGCCCTGCACGTCCTGGCGCCCGCGCTCATGAAGGCCGGCCCCGCCACGGAGGCCGCCGCCCCGGCCCCACAGCCGACCGCACTCGCCGCGCTGGTGGAGCGCCGCACCCCGTCGGACGGGTACCGCCGTGCCATCAAGGCGCACCGCGCCGCCACACCGGCACCACGGGTAGACACGGCCATCGACCGGGCGGTGGAGCGGCAGACCGCCGCGATGCGCGCACTCAGCCGCCGGGCATTCCCAGAACCGCCAGGAGAGCCTGCCCCCGACCGGGCAGGCCCGCGCCCCGCGTCGGTGAAGCCCATTGCTGAGGCCGGCAACAGCCCACAGTTCATCCCCGTCCTGAAGAAGGTGCGGGTGCGCGGGCCTGTCGGCCGTCCCCGTACCCGGCCGGACGCGGTCGCCGGAGACAAGGCCTACTCGTCTCGCGGCAACCGTGCCCACTTGCGCAAACGCCGTATCAAGGCGGTCATTCCGGAGAAGAAGGACCAGGCCGCCAACCGGAAGAAGAAGGGCAGTGGGGGCGGCAGGCCCGTCAGTCACGACACCGAGCTCTACAAGGAACGGAACACCGTCGAGCGGGCGATCAACAGGATGAAGGCATGGCGAGGCATTGCGACCCGCTACGACAAGACCCCGGGGAGCTACCTCGCCGGCCTCCACCTCCGCGCCTCGATGATCTGGATCAAGGACCTCACACGAGCAGCCCCTTGATCACAACCAAATACGCTCCCTAGTAGTACTTCGTTAGGTTGATTTGATCTTGGATTTTGGGTCAGGCATGCTGCTCGTGTGGACTTGGGGGAGATCGAGCAACTCCGGGGCGAGCTGGCCGCGTTCGTGGCTGAGGTGTTCGCGTCCGTGCCGCGTCGGGATCAGCGGGCGAAGGGTGACTGCTATCTGCGTGGGTTGATGCTGGACGGCCGGAGGAAGTCGATCCAGCCGATGGCCGCGCGGTTGCCGGACGGTGACATGCAAGCCTTGCAGCAGTTCGTGAACCAGTCGCCGTGGGACCACGCCGCGGTGTTGCGGGCGGTGGCCGTCAAGACGGTCCCGGTAGTCGATCCTGAGGTGTGGGTGATCGACGACGTGTCGTTCCCCAAGGACGGGAAGATGTCGGTGGGGGTGGCCCGGCAGTGGTGCGGGGCGCTGGGCAAGCAGTCCAACTGCCAGGTTGCGGTGAGTCTGCATGCCGCGTCCGACACCGCCTCCGTGCCGATCTCGTGGCGGCTTTTCGTGCCGCAGCAGTGGCAGGACGACACCGCGCGTCGGTCCAGGGCCGGCATCCCTGAGGAAGTGGGGCACCGGGAGAAGTGGCGGCTGGCCCTGGACCTGATCGACGAGGCGGTCTCCTGGGGCCTTGCGCCGCAGGTGATTGTCGCGGATGCCGGGTACGGACAGAACAACGCATTCCGGCAGGCTCTGACCGACCGTGGCCTGGACTTCGTCGTCGCGGTGCGGGCGGATGAATCCGCCCACCCGTACGACGCTGTGCCCACCGCGCCCGCCTGGAGCGGGAACGGACGCAAGCCCGCCGCCCGCTACCGCACCAAGGCGCTCTCGCTGAAAGGCCTGGCTGCCGAATCCGGTCGCAAGGCCTATCGGCAGGCGACCTGGCGCAAAGGTTCCCAAGGTCCGATGCGCTCGAGATTCCGGGTGCAGAATGTGCGTCCGGCCGGTGTCGCAGCCCGCACTCATGCGATGGCCCAGGCGGGAGGCTCTTCCGCCTGGGGCGGGGTTCTGCCCGCCCTGGCCCTGCTCAGCGAATGGCCCACCGGCCAGAAGACGCCCACTGAGTACTGGCTGACCAGCCTGCCCGCCGACACCCCGCTGCGATACCTGGTCCGGCTGGCAAAGATGCGCTGGCGGATCGAGCACGACTACCGCGAGATGAAACACGGCCTGGGCCTGGACCACTTCGAAGGCCGTACCTGGCGTGGCTGGCACCACCACGCCGCCCTGGTCACCGCAGCTCACGCCTTCCTCACCCTCCGACGCCTCGACCCAAAAGCCCAAGCGCCGGCCTGACCTCCTACCAGGTCCTCGACACGCTCCAGGACCACATACGCGCATGGACCGGCACATGCCCCACCTGCCACCGCGACATACCCACTCCAGCCCCGCCAGAACACCACCCAAGCCAGCCAACCTAACGAAGTACTACTAGTAGAGCGTCAGGCAGCTGGCTCGGTCGTTGATTCCTGTCGGGACGTTGACTGTGGGCCCGTAGGCGCCGTACTGCCCAAGGAGGTTGTAACAACCAGTGGTGCCGTAGGTGTCGAACAGTTGCATGGTGGCGCCGCTCCTGTTCCAGAGCGAGCTGATCTTGTTGTTCATGTCGTAGTTGGCGAGGTTGAAGGTGCCGACCGAGGGCACCACCCACAGCTGCGGTGTGCCGTTCGTGCTCTGGAATACGCACGCCTGGCCGTGCAGGCAGTTGTTCCACTCCTCCGCCCCGGTCGTACCGCTTATCTTGATCGGCTGGATCGACACCACAGCGTCGGCCGCCTTGCTCTCGGAGGGCGTTTGGGCTGCAGCCGTCCCGGTCGCAGACGCGAGAACCATCGCGACCGCTGCCAGAGCAATACGCTTGCGCATCAGATGAACCTCCTGTCGGCACGTGCGGTGTGCACGTGAGTCCTCATATCGTGATGCTCCGCAGGTCTGTGAGGTTGGGCGCCAGCGCACGGCGAGTATGCATTCAGCGCGGAGACTGCGCCGCCGATATTTCGTGGCGGAACTGCCTGGGGGTCGCGCCGTAGGCTCTCTTGAACACGCGGCTGAACTCTGCCGGGCTGGTGAACCCCCATTGCGCGGCGAGCACACCGATCGGCTGCTGCCGCAGGACGGGGGCGGCGAGGGCTTCCCGGCAGCGTTCCAGCCGCCGTCGCCGTACTGTCGCCATGACGCTCTCCGCCTCGTTGCTGAACAGCTGGTGCAGGGCGCGGACCGATATGTGGTGCTGTGCGGCGATGGCAGTTGGGGTGAGTCCTGGATCGCTGAGGTTCGCCTCGATGAACGCGTCGATCCTCGCCACCAGGGCTCGGCGCCGTGTCTCGGCCGGGAGGAGGTTACCTGCGTCCAGATGCCCTGCGAGGAACGCGGCCGCCAGGTCAACGGCAATCGGGCCGAGGCGCTGGTTCTCAGCTGTGGGCTGATCCGCGGCCTGACCGAGAGTAGAGCCCATGAAATGCCGCAGCAGAGAGCCTGTGGCGCTGCGTGTGGACAACGGGCGGGCGAGCAGTCGGTCCGTCTGATCACTGGGCAGGGGAAATGAGGCTCGGGGCAGTCGGAGAATCGTGACGACAGCGCGCGGCCCGAAGTCCGGGAACGTTGCCTCCAGCGGATGCGACATGTTGAACAACACCAGCTCACCAGCATCAACGGCCACGCTCTCGCGCTGCTGGGCCACCTGCATGGGGACGCGCTGAATGAGTCCCAGCATGTAAGTCTCGGGGCCGGGGCCATCACGCCGAATGTGCCTGAGGGTACGAACGGCGTCCAGAGGGGGAAAGGAGAACCCCGCCAGCTGTGCAGCGCCAAGGTCAGTGCTCACGACCCGTGCGGTGAAGTCCCTGGCGTAGGGGCTGGCCAATGAGAGCGGGGCGATCCGCTGACATACGACGTCGATGTACCAGCCAAAGCGATCACGCGCGGGGAGCGCACTGTTCGACAACGAGAACACGGATGTGGCGGCGTCAGATTTCGGCACGTTGCCTATGGTCGAGATTCGGAGACCGGCATGGACAGCAGGTCTTCAGCCATGTCGAAGCCGCCAACCCACGACCAGGTGGCGGTCGCTGCCGAACTGGCCAAGCAGGAACAACTGCAGCAGGCCGGAGGCAGTGACTACCTGAACGCCGTGGCGAGCGGGCTTGCTGGACGCAGTGCCACTTGGCTGAGGCAGGCCGAGCGCGTCCAGGCGCTCGCCGTCCTCCGACGCGTCAAAGAGGCCGCCGTCCACATTGAGGACTTGGCCACCGCCAACCGCAGCGCGTGACCGCCAATACGAACCGACTCACGGAGACCCATGACGGACCAGAACGCTCAGCAAGCGAAGTCCACCTCAACTCAACTCATCGAACTGTTGGCCCCACCTGCTACCGGATGCACTACCACGTTCGAGCTCAGCCAGTATCTGGAACTGGTAGGCCAGGTCTCAAGCATGCTGACGCGCGGGCTGCGGGAGGCAACCCGGGGAGCCCTCTACGGAGGGGCGGAGTCAGGACTCCGTGTCAACGAGATCAGTGATCACCTTGCCATGGAGATCCAACGGACGCGCTCCGATGCTCAGGAGCTACTCATCTTGGTAAAGCATGTAGCCGATCTGACCGCTTCAATCGGAGACGCCGCCCTTCTCGCCTCCGTGAAGTTTGAGCAACACCATGACGTTGCTGTCCGATATGCCGTCTCCCAGATCGAGAAGCGGTCAGATAAGTGAGCCGCTCTGCGCCCCAGACCGACAACGGACCGGGGCGCACGGGGACAGAGGTTTGGCCCTATGCGGGTGTCCAGGGCGGGTCCGGCGTGATGTTGATGGCTCCGCAGTTCCAGCCATCCCATTCGTCAGGGTTCGGCACGGTCGCCTCGGCCGCTGCCTCGGTACTACTCGCTCCAGAAACCAGCTGGCGTCCCGTACACCAGGAAGTCCGCATCGCAGCGCCAGCTCGTACGCCTACAGCAGGCGAAGTTCGAGCAGCAGGTCACACTGGAGGCTTCGGCTTCACCGCCTCCTCGAAACTGCCCGCCGCCCAGATCCGAGACCTGGGAGCCCTGCGCGGGCTGCACGCCGGTGAGTCGGTCATCCTCTTCGCCCCCGTCAGTGTTTGGCAGGACCCACATCGCCCAGGCGCTCGGCCACCTCGCCGTCCGCCACGGCGCCCACGTCCGCTTCGCCAAGACCAGCCGCATCCTCGCCTACCTGGCCGGCAGCCACGCGGACCGCACCTGGGAGAAACGGATCCGCGAACTCGTCCGCCCCGACGTACTCACCCTCGACGACTTCGCCATGCGACAGCTGTCCACAGCCCAGGCCGACGACCTCTACGAGCTCGTCTCCGAGCGGCAGGGACGCTCGCTGATCATCACCAGCAACAGGGCGCCCGGGGTGATCGAGCCGCCCGTGAGAGTCAGCAGTCAGGCACAGGCGCGGTGACTTGGCCGCGGTGTGAGACTTGCAGCATGGACATGGGGCGTGAGTCGCGGTGGGAAAAGGACGCAATGGCGGTGGAGATCGTTTTTGCCCTGGTGACTGCCGCCGTGCTGGCTGGGGTGATTTTTGCCGTTGCCTGGACTCTTACCCTGGCCCTTGACCTCTCTGGTTCGACAGAGAAAGGCGTGTTGGCAGGGGGCGCACTGCTTGGAGCGATGGCCGGAGTGTGGCGTCTGGTACGGGTTCTGCTTCGGTTCGACGAGCAGCGCCGGATGGGCCACTGACTACGGGCCTTCCCGGAAAGCGCCCGGGGGACGAGACGCAGACCGGCCGCGAATCATCGGTTTGGGTATGCGCCCGCCGACACGGCGTGGCTCGGGGCGGGTGGCCATCGGGTGCTCCGGGAATCAGCGGCTGGAGTCGGAGATGCCGGAGACGAGCTGGCCCAGGCGGAAGGCTTCGTGCTCGACGACGAGGGGTTCTTGTTTGGGGACTGCGTAGCGGGTGACGTCGCCTTCGGTGACGCCGCGGAATGCGGCGAGGGCCTCCCGCTGGGTGCGGGTGGAGCCGTTGGCCCAGTAGGTGAGGTCGGCGGTGAGGGTGTCGGCGACGAGGATGCCGTGGTCGCCGCCGGTCAGGGCCGGGAGCCGGCGGAGCTGGCTGCGGGCGATGGCGGCGCTGACATCGCTCATCCGGGCATTGGTGCCCACCGGAGTCGGAGCGATGACCACGCCCGGTGGGCACCGCGCTGCGACCGGAAGGGGCAGCGGGGCGTCAGGTCTGGTGTCGAGTGGGGTCGAATCCGTGGTGCAGGTAGAGGGTGGTGTTGTGGGTCAGCGCGCGGGCGCAGGCGTGGAGGCGGCGGGCCATGTGCGGTGGGAGGAGGGTGTCCCACTCGTCGGGTGCCGCCAGCTTCCACGCGGTGATCTCGTCGGTGTCCAGGTGCACCCGCTGCTGCGCCTCTTCCTCGGTGATCAGACCACCGTCGAAGATGAAGTTGACCAGCGGGGGGCGGCCGTCGGGCTGCTCGGGCACCCAGTCGACGATCAGCAGCTGGCCCGGCGTGAGGTCCATGCCCAGCTCTTCCTTGACTTCGCGCTGGACTGCTTGCCGCGGGTCCTCGCCCAGGTCCAACCCGCCGCCGGGGACCTCCCAGCCGTCACCGTAGGACGTTTTGACCAGGAGGACCCGGCCGGCGGCGTCGTGGATGCCTGCTCCTGCCCCACCAATGATCTTGGGGAGGGTGGCGTAGTACTCGGCGGGAGGCAGATGCGCAGTGCTCATGGAGCGGGACGCTATCCGTGCCGTTCGCAGGGCTCGGAGAGCATCAGCTGTCTGGCACAGAACAGTGACAAACTGGTGTGTTTCTCACTCCAGTGGCACAGGCTGGGGCTCGGCGGCCAGTTCGTCGCCGTCGCGCCGGTGGGTCTGCGGGCAGTCGGTACAGCGCAGCGCCGCGTCCAGACGGTGGCCGCACCGGCATACCCAGCCGACCTGTCGGGCGGGGTTCCCGATGACCAGGCCGTGGGCGGGGACGTCGCGCATGATGACTGCACCGAGCGCGACCAGGGCGTGCGGGCCGACGGTGACGCCGGGCGCGATGACGGCCGCAGCCCCGATCGTGGCCCCGGTACCGATGGTGACGGGGTGACGGTTCCAGTCCTCGGGGCCCTTGCGCCGCCCGTCGGGGGTGGTGGCCCGCGGGGTGAGATCCTCCAACAGGAGCGCGCCGGGGCAGATCATTACCTCGTCGCCCACGTCCGCACCGAACACACCTGCGTAGTTCCCGAAAGCACGAGACTTGGCAGGGCTCAGTATCAGTCGGCAGACCCGACCCGACGCGGTACGAGCGTCGGCGACCAGCCCGCTGTGATGTCTCGGCCGCGACGGCAGGAGCACTACTCCGGCAGCAGTCCCGTCTCCGGCGTGCAGATCGTGTGTGGGCGTCCACCCCGCCATGCCACTGATCAAGCAGCCGCCGACGTGGCCGCGTTCCTCGGCGCAACCACCACTTCCGCATGGGACAGCCCAGATAGGACTGTGGCTCCGCCTATTGGCGGAGCCACAGTCAGGGAGAGATGCAACAAGACTCAGCGCCGTCACTGAGAGTGATTTGCTTGGATCAGTTCCGCGTACAACGCTTGCGGATCACTCGAAAAAATTCGCAGACCACGGCCACAGTGCAGATGACGAAGATTGATTGCTGAGCTATGGAGGCATAGCCAGACCCCTCAGGGGTATCCAGAGCCATCCCTCCTACCAGGAGCCAACACCCCAAGAGGGCAAGGATTCCCTTGCTGTCATTCTCCCGCATCAGAATCGTCCTCGCCACGACCGGTATGTGTACCGGGGATACCAGCGCGGGGTGAAACTGTTGTGCACGTATGCAAGCCCATTCCACGCAAACCTTTTGGCATGCCGGTAGGTGTTTCGCCCGTACCAGTAGGTGTCAGCAACGCTGGCTACACCGGTAGCGTTCCATAGGCACTTAGCCTTGCCCCATCCGCCCCTGCAAGATCGCCGAATATTGCGAAGTTTCCAGGCGCTCTTAGCTGAACTGCGCCCCCAGCCCCCCGGCGAGAATCCGAGGCCGAAATTTACGGCTGAGTGCAGCATGTCAGCGCTTGCGTGTCGTTGCCGGTGCTTCCGCCATTTCCTCACCCCGTGCACCGGGTTCCACCAGGCTCGTCCGTCGAGGTCGTATTGGTTGGTGGGGTCGCCGGGGTAGGCGTAGCGGTTGTCTCCGCCTCCGTATACGGGGTCGGTGGAGAGGAAGCGTCC
>NZ_JBEXPH010000015.1:0-43458 GCF_040611955.1 Streptomyces sp. NPDC006510
TGCAGGGGGGACCCTGTGGGAGAGTAGGACGCCGCCGAACTCCTTTTACGGGAAAGCCCCGTGTCCGCAGGGACACGGGGCTTTTCTGCGTTCACCGCCCTTTATGCCGGCACCACCAGGTGGGTGTCGTAGGCCAGGATGACCGCCTGGACACGGTCACGGGATCCGGTCTTGGCGAGGATGCGCGTGACATGTGTCTTCACCGTCGATTCGGCGAGGTGGAGCCGTTCGGCGATCTCCGTGTTGGACCAGCCCTGTCCGATGACGGTGAGGATCTCCCGTTCCCTCTCCGTGAGGGACGCGATGCGTGCGTCCGGGGTGGCGGGGCCGCCGGGAACGGTCGGGAGATGCTGGACGTACGCGTCCAGAAGACGGCGGGTGAGGCTGGGGGCCACCACCGCGTCGCCGCCCGCCACGGCCCGGATGCCGGAGAGGAGCTCCTCCGGCAGCGCGTCCTTGACGAGGAAGCCGCTGGCGCCGGCGCGCAGGCCGTCGTACGCGTACCGGTCCAGGTCGAAGGTAGTGACGATGAGGACGCGGGTGCGGTTACCGGCCCTGATGATGCGTCGGGTGGCTTCGATGCCGTCCAGGAGCGGCATACGGATGTCCATCAGCGCGACATCCGGCCGATGCTGCTGGACGAGGCTCAGGGCTTCGAGGCCGTTGTCGGCCTCGCCCACGACGGTCATGTCGTCCTGGCTCTCCAGCAGCATGCGGAATCCGAAGCGTTGCATCGGCTGGTCGTCCGCGATCAGCACGGTCGTCACGAGGGTGTGTCCTCCAGAGGAAGTCGGAGCCGGACCTGCCAGCCCGTCGCGGGTGCGGATGCCGGCAGCGGGCCCGCTTCGAGTGTGCCGTCGTAGAGGGATGCCCGCTCGCGCATCCCGTTGATTCCCTGCCCACCGCTCTCGGAGCCGTGACGGCCGGCGGTGCCGGTGTCCGTGATGACGGCCTCCAGTTCGGTGGCCCGGTAGGTCAGAGTGACCTCCGCGGTCGGTGACGGGTCCGTGCCGCCGTGCTTCAGCGTATTCGTCAGGGCCTCCTGCACGACCCGATAGACCGTCAACTGTCGTCCCGCGGTGGGCGGGGCTGATGGGGGTGTGCCGCGGATGCGCAGGCGTACGGGCAGACCGGCTGTCCGTACGCCGGTGAGGAGCTCGTTCATGTCGTCCAGGGTCGGCTGCGGGGTGCGGTCCGCCTCGGCGGGGTGGTCGCGCAGGACGCCGAGCAGACGGCGGAGTTCGGTGAGGGCCTGGCGGCTCGTGGTTCCGATGGCTTCGAGGGCCTGGGCGGCCCGTTCCGGGCTCTTGGCCGCCGCGTAGGCGCCGCCGTCCGCGAGGCCCGTGATGACGGACAGGTTGTGGCCGATGATGTCGTGCATCTCCCGGGCGATCCGGGTCCGTTCGGCGGCGGCCGCGAGCCGGGCCTGCTGGTCGCGTTCCAGCTCCAGCCGGTGGGCGCGGTCGACGAGGGCCTCGGTGTACTCCTTGCGGGTACGGACCACGATCCCGAGCATCGCCGAGAGCGCGAACGCCCAGAGGTGGGGGACGGTCAGCGGGTCCCAGCTGTGCGGGTGGTGCACCGCGCCGGCCAGGAGCGGGGCGGCCACCAGGGCGCCCGCCCACGCCAGGGCCCGGCCGGGCAGCCGCAGCGCGATGTTGAAGACGACGATTTCCTGAAGGTAGGTGGCCTGGATGACGGCACCGGACCAGGCGTTCACCAACGAGACCGGTGCCGTGAACGCCAGCACGGCCAGGGGATGCGTACGTCGCCACAGCAGTGGCACGGAGAAAGCCAGGCTCATCAGCAGAACCAGCGTCCCGGACACGTTCGGGTCGATGGCCACGCTGCGCCAGCCGCCCGAGGTGACGTCGAGGACGGCGAACAGGATCCAGGACGTGGTCAGCAGCCCGTCCCAGACCATCGGCCGGCGCACGTCGAACGCACGGACGCGCTGGAGCAGCTGCTGGATGTGACCGGTGAGCGGGGTGGCGCCCGGAGTGGAGTCCGAGGTGGATTCCGGGGCCCGGATCTTCTCGTCGTACGTCACACGTCCCATCCTCACAGCCCGCCGTCCTCGGGTCATGCGTCGCGTCGGCGCAGCAGCAGGGCAGCCGTGGCCAAGGACGCCCCGGCCCACAGGCACAGGGCGAGCACGGCGCCGCCCGTGGAGGCATCGCCCTCCAGCGGGGTGGCGGAGCCGAGGACACCGGCCGCCTGGGTGGGGAAGTACTTGATGGCGCTCTCGACCACGTCGTACGGAAGCATGGAGAGGACCTCCGGCAGGATCATCACGCCGCCGATGTAGGCGCCGATCGCCCCCGGCACCGAGCGGAGCAGGGCGCCGAGCCCGAGTGCGATCAGGCTGAGCAGGGTGATGGCGGCGGAGTTGCCGACGACCGCGCCGAACACGCCCGGGTCGCCGAGCGAGGCCGCCTGGTCGGTGTCGTGGAGGAAGAACTGGGCGACGAGGAAGGTGAGCAGGGAGGTGGCGAGCATGATGACGAAGACCGTGACGGTGAAGACCGCCGCCTTCGCCCACAGCACCGGGAGTCTGCGGGGGACCGCGGCGAGCGAGGCGCGGATCAGGCCGGTCGAGTACTCGCCCGCGGTGACCAGGATGCCCAGGACCACGGTGCACAACGCGCTGAGCACCGAGCCGTAGAGGACCAGGACCACGGTGTCGACGTCGGAATCGCCGCCGTCGGAGGTGTACGTCGCGCCCATGACCACGCCGACGGCGAGCATCAGGACGGCCGCCGAGACCAGAGTGATCCACGAGGAGCGCAGGGACCGGAGTTTGTGCCACTCGAAGCGCAGGACGCGGGCGGGTGTGACCCGGTACGGGCTCCGTCCGTCCGCGTGAGGTCGGTGGTCCGGGCGGGCTGCTGCGGTGGTCATGCGAGGGCTCCGGTCGGTTCGGGGGTGGTGATCCGGTACTCGACCGACTCCTGGGTCAGGTCCATGAAAGCCTGCTCCAGGGAGGCGGTCCGCGAGGTGAGTTCGTACAGCGGGATGGCGTGGGCGGCCGCGGTGCGGCCGATGTGCGCCGCGTCCGTACCGCGGATCTCCAGCTCGCCGGGGGATTCGGCGGAGCCGGTGGTCAGGTCGATGTCGACGCCGGGACCGGTGAGGAGATCGCGCAGGGTACCGGCCTGCGGTGTGACGACCTTGACCGAGGCGCCGCCGGCCGTGGCGACGAATTCGGCGACCGTGGTGTCGGCGAGGAGCCGGCCGCGGCCGATGATGATCAGGTGGTCGGCGGTGAGTGCCGTCTCGCTCATGAGGTGCGAGGAGACCAGGACCGTACGTCCCTGCTGGGCAAGGGATTTGAGGAGGTTACGGATCCACAGCACGCCCTCGGGATCGAGGCCGTTGACGGGCTCGTCCAGGATGAGCGTCGCCGGGTCGCCGAGGAGTGCGGCGGCGATGCCGAGCCGCTGACCCATGCCGAGCGAGAAGCCCTTGATGCGTTTGTGGGCGACCGCGGTCAGCCCGGCCAGGTCGAGTACGTGCTCGACGCGGCCGCGCGGGATGCCATGGGTGTGGGCCAGCGCCATGAGGTGGTTGAAGGCGGTGCGGCCGGGGTGGACGGAGCGGGCCTCCAGGAGCGCGCCGACCTCGGTGAGCGGTGCGCTGTGGGCGGCGTACGCCCGGCCGCCGATCGTCGAGCGGCCCCGGGTGGGCGCGTCCAGACCGAGCAGCATGCGCATGGTCGTCGACTTTCCGGCGCCGTTCGGGCCGAGGAATCCGGTGACGGTGCCGGACCGGACCGTGAAGTCGAGGTCCTGGACGACGGTGTTGTCTCCGTACTTCTTGGTGAGTTCGTATGCCCTGATCATGCGTTCGACGCTACGGAGCGGGCCCGCGGCAGGCGTCCGACCCGGGGCGGGACGTGGCGGTGCGCGTAGTACCGGGGTACGACGCGCACCGGGCGGGCGATGCGTCCGGCCGCACGTCCGGCCGCACGTCCGGCCGTGCGTCCGCGGTGCGTTCGGTGGTGCGGGAATGTTGTTTGCGCAGGTTGGACGGCAGAGGCAGGATCGGCGGATGGAACATGTGATTAGAGCCGTACGCGCCGATGAATGGCCCCTGGTCAAGGAGTTGCGGCTGGCCGCTCTGCGGGATCCGGCCGCCCCTGTGGCGTTTCTGGAGACGTATGAGCAGGGCGTGGCCCACTCCGACGAGTTCTGGCAGGACCGGGCGCTCGGCGCGTCGGGCACCGGGAGCGGTGACGCGCGGCAGTTCGTCGCCGTCGCGCCGGACGGGCGGTGGGACGGCGGTGTCACCGTGCTGATCGAGCGGCCGGACGCGGAGGTGCGGTTCGGGGAGGCGGTCAGCGTCCACCAGGCGCATGTGGTCGGCGTGTTCGTGCGGCCCGAGGCGCGGGGCGCGGGTCTGGCCGAGGAACTGTTCCGGGCCGGGACGGACTGGGCCTGGTCGCTGACGGATCCGCGGATCGAGCGGGTGCGGCTGTATGTGCACGAGGACAACCCGCGGGCGGCTGCGTTCTACCGGCGGATCGGGTTCGTGGCGACCGGGCGATCGGTACCCGTGCCGGGCGACCCGTCCGCTCAGGAGATCGAGTACGCGGTGGAGCGGGTTCCATCAGCGTGAGGTGGTGAGTTCTTGGGTCCAGCGGGCGCGAGCCTGCTCCTGGGAGCGGAGGAGGGCCAGGGCCGGCAGCCCCATGGCCTGGCCGGTCGCCAGCAGCTCCGGGAGCCGGGGGAGGGGGGCCACCGCGGCGACGTCGTCGAGCACGAGCGTCATTGGTGGGTCGAGCTGACCGTCGGTTGACCGTGCGGCCATGCGGCGGCCGTGCTCGACCACGTGTGAGGCGAGTGCCGTGAGCAGGGGCATTGCTCCCGGTCCTGAGCGGGGGTCCTCGATCGGTTCACCCACCACATAGAGGGTGCCCCCCTCACCCGCGAATGATTCCAGCGCGAGCGAATCGGCCCGGTTCGGTGTGCAGGCCTCGCGGATGTGGACCGACGACAGCGCGCCGAACGCCCGCACCGTCAACTCCTGTGCCATCTCGCGGCGTTCGGGGTGGGCGGTCAGTGCCGACTCCAGTAGACCGGCGAGTCCGGAGGCCGCTTTGGGGTGGGTACGGAGCAGGCGCACGGGTTCGTGGGCGCTGCCGCCGAGGGCCCAGCGGTGGACCTGGCGGAAGGGCCGGCCGTCGATGGCGGCGGCGTGCAGCCAGCACTGCAGGAGCGTTTCCGCGGTGTCGGCGGTCGCCGCGTCGATCCGGGCCTGCGGTCGGACCGGGGCCAGGAGCGCGGTGGCGCGGGCGGCGGCCGTGTCGGGCTGTTCGCAGCCTGCGGTGGGGGACCAGTGCAGACGGGCCGGGGTGTCGCAGAGGTGGCCCGGGTCGTAGACGAGGACCGGGCCGAGCTTGGCGCGGGCGTCCTTCGTCTCGGCCCAGACGGTGGGGTCGGAGGTGACGACGAGCGCGGGGCCGTCGGCCTCGCGGATGGCCTGGACGACGGTGGGGCGACGCGTCGCGGCCGGTCCGTAGACGACGAGGGGGGCGCGGGGGGAGGGGACTTCGACTCCGGCTCCGGTGGGAGGAGCGGTCTCGGCCGGTGTGAGCTCCACGGGGGCTGCGGGGGCTGCGGGGGTGGGAGCGGGGATCGGCGCAGGCGCAGGCGCAGGCGCAGGGGCGGGGGCGGCAGCGGGGGCGGGCGTCTGTGCTTGCGTTGCTGCCTGCGGTTGCGGCTGCGGTTGCGGCTTCTGAAGGGGTTCCTGCCGCTGCCGTGCCCGTACGGACTCGCTCCCGCTCCAGTCCCCGTCCCCGCTGCCGCCCCCGTAACGCTCGCTCCGCTGCCGTGCCCGTACCGCCCGCCAGCGGGCCACCACGCCCAGCACGAACACCGTCAGCACCAGCAGCACCATCAGTTCGCCGATGAACAGGCCCCAGAAGAGCCCGTACCCGGAGAACTCGCCCGCCGGGGTGTTCGGCCAGGCGGCCGGGAGATCGTGCGGTGCGGTGACGAGCCGGCGCATCGCCAAGGGAGTCTCGGCGAGCGTGACCCCCTCCGGCCAGGCGCCGTGCGCGATCAGTCCGGCCAGACCGGTGGCCGTCCACGCCAGCAGCGTCAACCCGAGCAGGAAGGCCAGCAGGCCGATCAGCAGGCCGTCCGGGATGCCTCCGCCGCTTCCGCTGCCGCCGGTACGTTCTTCAGCGCGCCCCGCCATGTCATGCCACCGTCGACTCGGACGAATCGTTCAGCCGTTGTTGGTGCTCGATCCGGGCCGCGCGCTGCTCCGCCTCCAGGTCCGCGGCGCGTACGTCCTCGGGGAGGAGTTCGGCGGCGGAGGACTCGGTCATCGCGCGGTCGGTGAAGACCAGCGGGCGTTCCGCCTCGGTGATCAGGTGTTTGACCACCTGGACGTTGCCGTTGACGTCCCAGACCGCGATGCCGGGGGTGAGGGTCGGGATGATCTCGACCGCCCACCGGGGCAGGCCGAGCACGCGTCCCGTCGCTCTGGCCTCGTCGGCCTTCTGGGCGTAGATCGTGCGGGTCGACGCCATCTTGAGGATCGCCGCGGCCTCGCGGGCCGCCGCCCCGTCGACGACGTCGCTGAGGTGGTGGACGACGGCCACGAACGAGAGGCCGAGACGGCGCCCGAACTTCAGCAGACGCTGGAAGAGCTGGGCGACGAACGGGGAGTTGATGATGTGCCAGGCCTCTTCCACCAGGAAGATGCGTTTCTTCCGGTCGGGCCTGATCCAGGTGTGCTCCAGCCAGACGCCGACGATCGCCATCAGGATCGGCATCGCGATCGAGTTGCGGTCGATGTGCGAGAGGTCGAAGACGATCAGTGGGGCGTCGAGGTCGATGCCGATGCTCGTCGGGCCGTCGAACATGCCGCGCAGGTCACCGTCGACCAGCCGGTCCAGGACGAGGGCGACGTCCAGGCCCCAGGCCCGTACGTCGTCTATGTCGACGTTCATCGCCTCGGCGGACTCGGGCTCCGGGTGGCGGAGCTGCTCGACGATGTCGGTCAGGACCGGCTGCCGGTCGGTGATCGTCTCGTTGACGTAGGCGTGGGCGACCTTCAGCGCGAAGCCGGACCGCTCGTCCAGGCCGTGCCCCATGGCGACCTCGATGATCGTGCGGAGCAGGGCGAGCTGGCCGGTGGTGGTGATCGCGGGGTCGAGCGGGTTGAGCCGGATGCCGCCGTTGAGGGCGGCGGTCGGGTCGAGGCGGATCGGGGTGAGGCCGAGCTCCTGGGCGATGAGGTTCCACTCGCCGACGCCGTCCTCGCCCTGGGCGTCCAGGACGACGACCTGGCGGTCGCGGAAGCGGAGCTGGCGGAGCACGTACGTCTTCTCCAGCGCGGACTTGCCGTTGCCGGACTCGCCGAGCACCAGCCAGTGCGGGGCCGGCAGCTGCTGTCCGTACAGCTGGAAGGGGTCGTAGATGTAGCCCTTGCCGGAATAGACCTCGCGGCCGATGATCACGCCGGAGTCGCCGAGGCCGGGGGCAGCGGTGGGTAGATAGACGGCCTGGGCCTGTCCCGTTGATGTGCGGACGGGCAGCCTGGTCGTCTCCACCTTCCCGAAGAGGAAGGCGGTGAAGGCGTCCGACAGCGCGGACAGCGGATCTCGCATGGCGTGACCGACCTCCCTTTCGGTTCTCTCGGTTGTCTCGGTTGCGTGCGGTGCGGTGCGGTGCGGGGGCTGCGCTGTGCCTGCGGCTAGCGGCGGATGCCGGTGGCGAACGGCAGGGTGTTCACGAAGGCGCGGTGGTGCTCGCGGTCGCACCACTCCAGCTTGAGATACGACTTGCCGGCCGAGGCCCGGATCGTCCGCTTGTCGCGGGCGAGGGCCTCCGGCGAGCGCGATGACACGGTGATGTACCCCACCAGGTTCACCCCGGCCGCGCCGCTCGCGAGATCTTCACCCCGCTGGTCGAGCCGGCCGTGTGCGGCGATGTCGCGCGGGTCGACGGTGCGGTTCATCTTGGCCTGACGGCTGGCTTCCGCCTCGTCGTTCGTCTTCTCGGTGAGCATCCGCTCGATGGCGACCTCGGTGGGTTCGAGGTCCATGCAGACCGCGACCGTACGGATCACATCGGGCGTGTGGACGAGGAGCGGGGCCAGGAAGTTGACGCCGACGGGAGTCATCGGCCACTCCTTCACCCAGGCCGTGGAGTGGCACCAGGGTGCGCGGGTGACCGACTCGCGGGTCTTGGCCTGGAGGAACGTCGGCTCGACCGCGTCCAGTTCGGCCGGCCAGGCGTTGCGCTTGGTCATGGCCTGGATGTGGTCGATGGGGTGGTCGGGGTCGTACATCGAGTGCACGAGGGAGGCGAGCCGGCTCTGGCCGAGCGGCTGGCGGACCCGGATGTCGGCCTCGGCGAGGCGGGCGCAGATGTCGGTGAGCTCGCGTGCCATGACGACGGCGAGGCCCGCGTCCCGGTCGAGCCTGCGGCCGGCCTGGGGGCGGGCGGCACGGGCCATGGCGTTGGCCTCGGCGGCCAGCTCGCGGGTGTAGTGCATGCAGGCCACGAGGTAGGCGCGGTGCTGCTCGCTGGAGGTGGAGACCATGGACTGGAGCTGGTCGTACGACTCCTGGAGCCAGCCCGGGGACGTCTTGTCGCCGCGCTGGGCGACGTCCTTGGCGTGTGCGTCGGGGTCGGCGGGCAGGGTACGGGCCAGCATCTGAATGCGGGTCACGAAACCGTCGCCGTTGGCGACGTGCTTCAGCAGCGTGCCGAACCGGTCGACGAGCGCTTCCTGGTCCTCACTGTCGCGCAGCCCGACGCCGGGGCCCTCGATCTCGATCGCGGCGGTGACGGTGCGGCGGTCGGCGTGCAGGAGGACGGCGATCTCGTCCGGGCCGAAGGGGGCGGCGAGCCAGTTGATCCGGCCGATGCCGGGGGGCGGTCCGATCTCGACCTCGCGCCCGTCGGCGCCGACGCCCGCCTCCATGGCGGCGGATCGGTAGGACGTACCGCGGCGCAGGGAGCGCTTGTAGCTGCGGTTGATCTCGAACCATTTGTAGAAGGTGCGGTGCTTGTACGGGAGGTACACGATCGCCAGGGCGAGCAGGGGGAAGCCCGTGAGCAGCACGATCCGCAGGGACAGGATCGGGACGATCAGCCCGCTCATCATGCCGAGGAACGCGCCGGCGATGATCAGCGCGATCTCGCCGGTCTCGCGGTTCTTGCCGACGATCGCGTTCGGCCGGGCCCGGCCGATGAGATACGTACGGCGGGGCGCGATCGTGTGGGACGGAGTCGTCAACGCCCTCCACCTCCCGTGCTGTTGTTACCTGAACTGCCTGATCCGCCACCTCGGTGGGAGCGGCTGCCGTGCGGGGTGCCGGAGGTCGGCCCCGATCCGCTGCGCGGCGGGGGTGCGGCGGAGGGGACAGATCCGCCGCCGACTCCGCTCCCGCCGGAGCCGCGGGAGCTGTGCGCGGCGACCCCGCCGCTGATCGCGTTGGCGGGCCGGCCGCCGCCGTTGCCGCCGTCGCCGCTGTTCTGGCCGCTGCGGCTGCTGTGGGTCTTGATGCCCTGGGAGACGAGGGCGGCCGGGGAGCTGATCATCGCGGCGGCCTGGGAGCCGTCGGTGGCCTGCTTGCGGTTGGTACGGGCGCCCTGGATCTCGTCGCCGAAGCCGGGGACGAACCGGTAGATCATCGCGGAGGCGAAGATGGCCAGCAGGATGATGGCGAGACCGGACACGACCGCGGAGATCGCGTTCGGCCCCTCGTTCTGGGAGAGCGCACCGGCCAGCCCGAGCACGACCGCGATGACCGGCTTCACCATGATCACCGCGACCATGATGCCCGCCCAGCGCCGGACGTGGCCCCACATGTTCTTGTCGACGAGCCCGGCGTAGACGACGGTGCCGAGCAGGGCGCCGACGTAGAGCAGGGCGGCCCGGATGACGAGCTCCAGCCAGAGGATGCCCGCGGCGAGGATCGACACGAGCGAGACGACGATCAGCATGATCGGTCCGCCGCCGATGTCGGAGCCCTTCTTGAGGGCTTCGGCGAACGACCCGAAGAAGACGTCGGTCTGCCCGCCCGAGGACGTGGCGATGACTTCGGTGACGCCGTCGGTCGCGGAGACGATCGTGTAGAGGATCAGCGGAGTGAACGCGGAGGCGAGGACCGTCAGCCACAGGAACCCGATGGCCTCGGAGATCGCGGTGGTCAGCGGCACGCCACGGATCGCCCGCTTGGCGACGGCGAGCAGCCACAGGACGAGCGTGAGGACGGTGGAGGCGGCGAAGACGATCGCGTACTGCTGGAGGAACTTGGTGTTCGTGAAGTCGACGTTGGCGGTGCTCTTCACGGCCTCGCTCAGCTTGCCGACGATCCACGTGGCGGCGTCGGCGCAGCCGCGGGCGAGCGAGGAGAGGGGGTCGAGGGAGTTGTCGAGGGTGGAGGGGGCGTCGGTTTTGGGGGCGGCGTCGCCGTCCTCGCAGTAGTCCTTGGCGAGCCCAACGATGAGGTCGCAAGCGTTGTCGCTCTTGCTGGGCGATGGTGTGGGCGACGGAGAGGGGGCTGCGACTGCCCGCGAAGCCAGCAACACCACTGTGATCGGCAGGCTGCTGAGGATTGCCAGGAGGGACCGGGCACTCGGGTGGTGGCTAGCGGGCATAGGTGAAGCCTCCGTATCCCTCAACTGCACCAGCGATCTCGTCGGCAGTGGACGCCCTGTTGTCTCCGTTGACGGGCGTGGGCCCTTCCGTCTGACTCGATGACTCGATTCGCCAGTCGCCGCCAACCCATTTGAGCTTCTCTGAGATGGTGAACCATGTCGCGGTGACGGGCTTGGTGGAGCCTTGTCCGGCCATTCCGACGAGGCCAGTGCACCAGACCTCGATGGTGGCTGTGTCACCGCTCCGTTCGACCACCTTCGTGCCTACCGGGATGGTGCGGGAAACGAACGTCAGGCCGCTGGGGGTGGTGCCGTCGTCGTTGAGGCCGACGTTCTTGAGGAAGCCTGGCGAGTAGGCCTTTGTCAGGTCGGCCAGTAGCGTCTCCACGACAGCCGGGTCGTGGGTGGCCCGAACGATGCTCCGCCGAGTGACCGCGTTGAACATCCCGTCAGAACCCAGCGCCACCGCATAGTTGGAGGCCGCACTCTGCGCCCCCTGCTCATCATGCGCGAACCCCGACGGAATCGACCCGTTCTTCCCCGTCACCGGCTTCGTCCCCGTAGCCGCCGTGGACGCCGCCCCCGGCTTGTTCCCCGCGCTCCCCGAACCGCCGTCGTTGTCGTTCTTGCCGCCGCCCCCCATGTTGGCGAACGCGATGGCCGCGATCAGGAGGACGACCACGCCGACCACCGTGACGAGCGAGCGGGAACCGCGGGCCGGGCGGCGGGAAGCGTTGTAGCCGTCGCCGCCCTCGCCGTCGGGAAGGCGGGTACGGGTCTGGCGCGTACCGCCGATGGTGCTGTATCCATCGTCCGTACGGCCTGAGTCGTTGCCGTAGCCGTTGTCGTCGTCGAGGCTCATGCCGCGTACGCCCCCTCAACCGTTGCCTGAACCAGGTAGTACGACGGTAGCCGTGCGGGATTCCGCGCGGACGCGGTGTGGTGACTCGACATCAGGGAACGCAACCTCTGCCGGTGGGCACGACGGACGGATGGTGTGGGGGGTGGGCGGGACTGCCCCTGGCATGGGATGACAGCCGGTCAGACGGCCATTCCGTAGACGATGGTGAACAGGGTTCCGAGCGATCCGATGATGAACACACCGGTCAGACCGGCAACGATCAGCCCCTTGCCCTGCTCGGCGCTGAACGTGTCGCGCAGTGCCGTCGCGCCGATGCGCTGCTTCGCCGCACCCCACACCGCGATGCCGAGGCAGAGCAGGATGGCGATGGCCATCACGACCTCGATCATTACGCGGGCCTCGTTGCCCAAGGTCCCGAACGGCCCCCAGTTCGGGGCGATTCCGCCGATGATGGTGGTGATGTCGCCCTTTTCAGCTGCCAGGATCATGTAAGTCACCGCCCCTGTTGGGTAGTTCATTGCCCATGCCGCACGGCACGGGTCGCTCTCTATCTTCGCTGATGAAACTGCTCTCGTACGACGGCTCGACGGCTCTCTTTACCCGGATCCCGCACATTTGACCGGTCCCACCGCCCTGACCTGCGGATCGAATCAATATGTGACCGAATATGTATGGTTACTCTGTGTATCACGAGGGGTGACCCCGGGCAATGATTGCCATCCCGCCACCCTGGCCGAGAATTCTGAACATGCCCTGGTCAGCGCGTCGGGCTGCTCGGAGCTTGGGGTGGTCTGAGAAGAGGATGGCGTGGGACGGGCGGCCGGGGCGGCGTGGTCCAGGCGGTCGGCGGCCGGAAATCGCACCAGGTCCCGTCGAAGGGAAACGTTCCGGCCTCGGCGAGCCGGGCGACCGAGGCGCCCTCGTTCCGGATCGCCGACGCTTCGTCGGCCGACCAGTAGACGGGATGGCCGGTCTTCTCGGCGAAGGACTCCTCGTCCTTCCACTGCCAGCTCCGGTCCGGCGCGATATTGATGTCGAGTTCGTGGTCGGTGATGTCGATGTCGTCACCGTGATGGATCCGGCGCTCCAGGTTTACGTACCAGCCACGGAACTTCTGTCTGCGGCCGAAGAGCCAGAGAACCGAGTGCGCGGCACCGGCCGGCTGGTAGAAGAGCGCGTTGCCCATCGGCCAGCGGTCGGCCACCACCGGGTAGCCGTCGGCCGGGCGATCGTCCGGGGCGATGTCCCGTAGGTGTGCCCCGCGCGGAAGTTCCGTACGCCACATCGGCGTGCCGCTCTCCATCCACACCAGTTGGCCTCGGTCCGTGCGCTCGACGAGGCGTACGGGCACCGACGCACTCAGGTGGCCGCCGATGAAGAAGTTCCAGCGGAGGATCCGGCCCGGCTCGTCGTTCATGCCGTTGATCATGCCCGCGGCGCGGTGACCGAACACGTTGTCCGATCACTTGACCCGGAGTCACCGGAGCCGCAGCCGTGTGCGGGCGTGCCTCAGTCGGCGACGATGCCCCGGGCGGCGAGGACCTCGGCCTTGAACGGGACGCCCAGCCCGCAGTCCCGGGCGCCGATGAGCCGCCGCAGGTTCGGCAGCAGGTCGAGGTCGTCGAGCGAACCCACGTCGAACAGGTCGTCCTCGCCGTCCCAGACCGGGGAGCACTCGTAGTACACCTGGAGCCCGCCGTCGATGAGGAGCGTGTCCACCGTCGCGAGCAGTTCCTCGCTTATCTCCAGTGCCTCGAAGTGGGCGCGGGCCTCGTCGAGCACCGTGTAGTCGAGATCGTTGTCGAACGCGTAGAGCTGCGCGTCCTCGATTCCCTTTGCCCGCAGGCATTCATCGATGCTGAAGGCAGGAGTGAGCGTCTTGTCCTGGTACATGAGTTTCTCGATGACCAGCAGCTTGAAGTTGAAGTCGCGGAAGGCAGGCATGCCGGGACCCTACATAGGGGTCCCATTGCCCTGCACAAGCTCCCGCGGTTCGTTGTCAGTGCCGCCTGCCAGACTCGTACACATGACCAGCAGCACCGGAACTCCCGTCCCGCTCCCGGCCAATCACCGCATCTCCGAGACGTACGCCGACTGGGCGCGCGCCCAGGCCCCCGGCGCCGAGGCCGACGCCCGTGACGTGCTGGAGCGGGCGGGCCGTGGCAGGCATCGGGCCTGGGAGAAGCCCGGACGGTTCGTGGACGAGGCGGTGCGCCTGGCCCGGGGTCTGCCGGCCGCGCACCTGCCGTGGTTCTGGGACACCATCGGGCACTGGATGCTGGAGACGCACCGTCGGTCCGCCGCCCGTGCGTACGCCTGTGCGCGCGCCGCGGAGCGCACCCATGAACTGCCCGTCGATCCCGGCTGGCGGTGGGCGAACCTTCAGCTGTTCGCCCGGTTCGGCGCGCTTCCCGCCACCGAACTCAGCGGGGCCCCGGCCTGGCTGGCCGAGGTGTTCGAACCGGGGGACGCGCACCGCGAGTTCGTGCGGCTGCTGACCATCTGGACGGCGTCGCCGGGCGAGCTTCCCGCCGATCTGGCCCGCCGGGTCCGGGACTCCGCACGCGCGGCCGGGCTCGGCGCCGACGAGGAGGCGCGGGTGCTGGGCGAGGTGCTCGTGTCCGCTCGCGGCAAGGCCGTCCCGGACCGGCTGTTCGACGCGGCGCTCGCCCCGCTCACCGCTCACCGGCCGGCCGACGACCGGGCCGCCGCGCTGCTCGACCTCTTCCCCGAGTCGAAGAACGACGCGGCCGCCTGGCTGCGGCTGCTCCTCGGCTGCGGGGCCGCCGACGCCGCCGCGTCCGGGCGGATCACCCCGGAGGGCGGCCTCGGCGAGTGGCTGCGGCGGTATGCCACCCAGTACTCCCACCGCCCCTCCGGCGGCGGGGTGTGCCGCCAGGCCATGCCCGCCGAGCTGTTCGACCTGGTGGCCCGGTTCGCACCGCTGCTGAAGGAGGACGGCACCCCGGTCCGGCTCCACGAGGACCGCTACCAGTGGCCGCACCTGGACGCCGATTTGCTCGACGTCTGCCTCGCCGAGGGCGTACCCGTCCACGACCCGGGCCCCACCGTCTCCCTGGAGTTCTGGGACAAGGACGCGCAGCGCGACCTCAGGGCCCTCGCCGCCGATCCCGTGTTCGGCTCCCGGCTCGAAGGCACGGTGCACGCCGGGCTCCGGTCCCGGGGAGGCAGCGCCATCAGCCGGCTTCCGCACAATCCCGGCATCGCCGCCGAGGTGCACGGCCGGATCGAGAAGCTGCTCGACAGCCTGCGCGGCGGCGGGCTCGCCGCGGCCGACGAGGCCCTGGACGAACTGCACGACCTCCTGGACCGCCCCACCGCCATCGCCCTGGACGGCATCGAGGAGGCCCTCGACGCACTGGACCTCACCGGCCCGCTGACCCGCGCCCTGCGCGCCGGCCTGCCCGAGGAGCTGGGCTGGCCCGCCCTGGAGGAGGCCCTCGCCGAATTCCGGCCGGACGAGACGGTGTACACCACCTGCACCTGGCCGGTGCTCACCGTGTACGGGGAGACCCGCGCGGTCGCCGTCGACCACGCGGGCCGGCGCGGCGCGCACACCCTGGAGCTGCCGGAAGGCGCCCTCCGCCCCACGGTGCACTGGGCCGGCGGCCAGTTCCTCGTAGCCTGGTCCGTCACGAGGGACGACAACGGGCCCGACACGGTGGCGTACTGGTCCGACAACCCCGCCGACACATTCGAACCGGAACAGTCGTACGGGCTGCGCCCCTACGGCGGCAGCATCCAGGGCGGCCTCGGCTACCAGTTCCAGACCCCGGACGGCGGCGGCCGGTTCGACGGCGAGAACGTCCTGCGCCCCGGCGACACCAGGGGGATAGGCCACCGCGACTACCAGATGTACGACGGCCGGGACTTCTGGAGCACCGCGGTGTTCAGCGAGGACCACGGCAGGGGATGGGCCCGTCTGGACCCCGCCACCGGCGTGCCCACCGCCGACCGCAACCTGCCCGACTTCCACCGCCCCGACACGTTGCCGGACGGCACCAGGCCCTTCCCCGACCACCGCATCCTCGCCGAACTGCCGCCCGGCGCCCCGCCGTCCCCGCTCGGCCAGGACGGCCGGCTCACCGGCTGCCGGGTCAACTACCGCACCCCGTACGCCGGTCCCTCGCCCCGCGAGTTCGTGCTGGAGTCCGCCGACGGCCGTACCGCGTCCTACCGCACCACCACCTGGGGCCGCCGCCCGTGGGGCATCCTCGCGCTTCCGGCCGGCGGCGAGGACGCCGTCGCGGTCGGCAGCACCACCGTCCGCTGCCATGCCGCCGGGGACAACTCGCTGCTCTGGCAGGTCCGGGGCTTTGCCGGCAGCCGCCACCGCGGACCCGTCCGGGCCACCCTCGGCGAGCAGGCCGGGCCCGTACCGCCACCCGCCTTCTGGCACTTCCTCACCCCGCGCGACGAGCCCTCCTCCCGTGCGCTGCGTACGGTCACCGACGCGGCCGTCCGTGAGCTGCTGCGATCCGGCGCCGGGGACGCACTGCCCGGGGTGACCGACCCCCGGATCCGGCAGGGCGTCGCCCGCGCCGCACGGCTCGCCGCCGATGTGCTGCGCCGCCGCCGGGAGCTGTCCCACAGGGTGGCCGTCATGCGCTCCGGACCGGTCGTCGAGCTGCCCGACCCGGTGCCCGACACCCGGCTCGTCCCGGCCCTGCACGGCCTGCTGCCCCAACTGCGGGGCTACGAGGAACGGCCGTTGCAGCCGCAGTCGGCCCTCCTCACCGCGGTCGCCGCCGACGGCCGGTATCTGCGTGGCGAGATCGACGACGAGGTGCGGGTGCTGGCCCTGCCCGCCCTTCCGTCCGAATGGGCGGTGCTGACCGGCCGGATCGACGCCGTGGCCTGGCGGGCCACCGTGGCCGCCACCCCGGACGAGCACCGGCAGGCACTCACCGCGCTGCTCGACGTGTGGAGCCGCCAGCCGTTCGCGGAACCGGGCACCACCTGGCGCACCGGCCGCGCCCCCGAGCCTCGGATCGCCGAACTCCGCGCGTCCGGCGCCCCGGTGGCCTCCGGCCCGGTCCGCAGCGACCTCGCCCCCTTCCTCCAGCGGGCCGCCGACCCGGCACCCGCCGATGCCGAGGAGTGCGAGACCCGCACCGTCGCGGGTGACGACACCACCCGGCTTCCCCGCCTGCTCGCCCTGCTCGCCGAACGCGGCCCGCTGCCCGTGCCCGAGGAAGCCGTGGACCTGTTCCGGTGGCGTACAGGGGTGCCGCGCGCGATCGCTGCCCTGGTGCTCGACGGCTTCGCCGGCAGCGACGACTACACGGCCCACCGCAAGCTGTGCCGAGCCAAGCCGTACAAGGCCGACCGGACCACCGCGCACGAGTACGACGACATACGGCGACGCCTCGGCCCCGGGGGCAGGCGCGCCGTGCTCGGCGCTGCCGTCCCCGCCGATCCGGCGGACCTCTGGGCCCCCGGCGGCATGACCGCCGCCGCGGACCGGATGGCCGCCGAATGGTCCGAACGGCTCGCGGTCACCCCGTACGCCGACGACGGCAGCCACGCCGCCGCGCTAACCAAGGACCACGGCCTGCCCGCGACCTGGGCCACCGCCCTGCTCACCGGGCGCCTGGCGGAACGCCCGCTGGAAGCCGACGGGATACGGGCTGCGGTCACCGCCCTCACCTGGGCGTTCACCGAGCGCCCGGTCGGCGACCCGGCCGCGGAGGGCGCCCGCCTGCTGCTCGACCAGCTCACGGACATCCCCGCCGATCAGCTCACGGCCCTGCGTGCGCTGGCCGACCGCTCGACGACCACCCCGGTCCCGCCGGGCCAGTACGAGGCCAACCCGCTCTCCAGCGTCCCGGACCTGGTGGACGAGGTGGCGGCGTCCCTCGGCGTCGGCCGCGACGCGGCGGCCCTGCACCTCCAGCTGCACGTCCTCGACCGCCCGGCCGACCGCACCGTACGCCGCTGGAACACCTGGACCCTCGACCACCACCGCGCCGTCCGCAAGGAACTCACCGCCGCGAAGGCCCCGCGCCCCGCGCCGACGCCTCCGACCGCCGTCCCGCCGCCTGCGCACGAACGGTTCGCCCGTGCCTGGGCGGACGCCGGTGCTCCTCCTCGGCGGTGAGGCCCGGCACCAGCCGGAGGGTTCGGCGATCCTCAGGGCGCCGTAGGTGCCGTCCGACTCAATATGGACTGGGCGTGTGCGCCGGCCGAGCCGGTCCCCGGCGGTCTGACGGGCAGGCAGAGCACGCATCCGGACGCCGTCCGTCAGTCGCCCGGATCCCAGTTCCGCAGCTCCGGTGTCAGGGCCCGTCCTCGGGCGCGATGCGGCCCGGACGTGGCCCTCGGTCGTGGTTGCGACGGAGCCCACTGCGTCGCTCTTTCTGGAGGCTACGCGTCGAATTCGCCGCGCCAGGCGAAGTCCAGCAGGGCGCTCGGCAGGTAGCCGGACTCGACCTCGATCGGAATGCCGTTGGCCTTCGCCAGGCACGCCACGGCCAACGGGGCGATGGCCATGACCCCTTCGATGTTCTGGGTGCGGTCCTCGTCGGCCGTCCAGTACTCCTTGTGCCGGCGAAGAGCGTCGTTCAGGGCCTCGTTGAAGCCTGCTGCGTCGTTGCGCAAGTAGCGGTAGAGCATCATGATCGGCGGGTACTCCAGCTTGCCCATGGTCTCGGCGTCGAGGACGTGGGTGGCCTCGGGAGCGCTCAGGTCCACGGCCCGCACCAGGTGCCGGCTGACGTCGTCACGCCGCAGCCAGAAGCTCCGGAGTGTCTCCACCCAGGCGTAGACGTACTCGTCCAGCACACCACCGCAGTCACGCAGCAACGACGCGGGCACCCGCGCCAGCATGTCGAGGCGGGCCGTCTCCCGGCAGATCAGCGCCAGAAAGAAAGCGTCGAGCCAGGTCCCCGCATTGAGATAGAACTGCGGACCGGTGGCAGTGAGCTGCCGCCTTTCCTGGCGGATCTTGCAGGTCACGGTCTCCTGATCGGTGATTGCGGCGGCGAAAACCGCCGAGCGCACCTGCATGGCCAGCAGCCAGGACTCCCAAGTCTCCAGCATCACCGCGTCCGGGTCCCCGACACAGCGGACGCGCGCCACATTCAGGGACGTTGTCAGCGCCCCGATCCTGGCGTCATGTGAGGTCCCGATGGTCTGCAGCGAATTCGCCAGGGACTTCTCCATGACAGGGACGACTGCCTCCATCTCAGCCACCGGGTAGCGCTGGCGAGACACGCTCGTAACCACTGATTTTCCTTGCCAGGCTCAGATCTTGAAGTATTCGAGGGCCGCTCCAGCGTGCGTGCCCTTGCCCTCGACTGCGTCCTGGGCTGACGCGACGATCGGCGCCATGGCCTCGGCCGCGTTGTCCGTACGGAACGCGTGGCGGGGAACGACGGTGGTCATGTATGCCTTACGTGGGGAATTCGCCGCACCAGTTGCGCCCCAGGAGGGTGGCGGGCAGGTACTCGGACTCGACTTCGATGGGGATGCCCGCGTCGTGGGCGAAGCAGGCCATGGCAAGCGGTGCGAGCGCGACGAGCCCCGAGATCAGACCGGCCCGGGTTTCATCGGTCCAGTACTCCTTGTGCCACTGGAGGGCGGCGGCGAGAGCGCGGTTGAAGCCGGCGTGGTCGTTGCGGATGACCCGGTGAAACATCTCCATCGGCGGGTAGAGGAGCTTGCCCACCGTCTCCTGGTCGGCGATGGTGTCCGAGTCCGCGCCGTCGACCGCGGCCACCAGCTTCGAGCCCAAGCCGTCGCCGCCGAGCCAGTACGTCTGGAGGGCATCGATCCAGGCGTACTCGAACTCGTCGTAGTGCGCGCCGTTCTCCCGCAGCAGAGACAGGGGCACTCGGCACAGGGCCGTGATCCTGTCCCGTTCCCGGCACACCACGGCGAGGTAGAAGGCGGCGAGCCAGGTGCCCGGGGTCACGTACCGCTGCGGACCAGTGGCTTGGAGTGTGCGGTCCTTGTGCGCGATACGGCACTGGACGTGGCCCTCGGTCGTGGTCGCCGCGGCGAACACGGCGGAGCCGATCTGCATCGCGTTCACCCAGGCATCCCAGGTGGGGAAGATCGAACCTCGCGGATCCAGCAGGCAGTGCCCATTAGCCAGCATGAGCGAGGTGTCGAAGGCCTCGCCCAGACCCGTGGAGTCCGCCTCCAGACCGTCGATCCATCCGTCGACGCTCTCCTGGAGAACGGCGAGGCCCGCTTCCGCGTTCCCCGTGGGAAAGGGGTGGCGGGGAATGGTCGAGACCAACGCGTTTCTCCTTAGAAGAGTTCGAAGTGCTTGAGCACGGCCCCAGCATACTGACCGGTGTTCTCAGAGGCCTGGACAAGGACGTAGCGCAAGGTCTTGTACTTGATGGCGTTCTCGAGCTCGATGATGTGCTTGCCCTCCCCCGGTGAAGTCATGACGCGCTCCTTCATATCGGCAATGATCGTGCGGACGTACTCGAGGGATCCCTGCTTCACCATGAAGGGGCGGTCAAGCCGACCGTTACCACGGCGCCACTCCAGCGTCCCATTGGGGCTCTTCGCCTCAACGATGACGAGGTTGCCGTCCTTGTCACGCCAGAGCTGGTCGAACCTCTTCGAACCGTTGGCCGTCTCAGGAAGGTCGGTGATCTCATGGGCACCTTCGAACTCCTTCTGCAGGAGCATGTGGCGCCTCGCGGCCTCTTCTCCAAGATCCTCGCCGAGCTTGGAGTTGTTAGCGACGCCCTCGCCGACCGTCTGGCTGTAGTGCTCCTGCGCGTGAGCTAGGTCGTACGCGTTCTCAAAGCTCGGATTCTTCTCAAAGACCTTCTCGGCCGCGGTCAGGTCCATGCCTGCCATGCGCTTAGCCGCGACCTTGTCAAGATGCGTGAGGTCGTCGGGGGCGACAGTGGCCCTGCCCCTCTCCAAGGGGGTGAGGTGGAACCCGCCCGGGTGTGCGTGCGGGATGTCGGATACGGCGATCCAAGTGCCGGGAGCCTTCTCGGTCAGCTTTGGCAGGAGTTGGCCGTCGACCAGCTCCTCGGCATTGTTGCGATAGCCGAGCCTCCACTTGTCGTAATGCTCCGCCCGCCAGACAGGGTCCTCGTTGGCCAACCGGACGTGCTCGCGGGTGATAGCCATATTTTCTTCAGGCGTTCGGTCCTTGACCGGAACCTCACGGGCAGCCTCGTACTCCGCGCGGTGGGCCGCGCGGGTCACCTCGTCAGGGGCCGCCGAGGCCGGAGGCTCGTGGCGGTCGGCGCCCGTGCCGCCCGGCCCGTCCGGGTGGTGGCCGCCCGCGGGCGGGGGCTCGTGGCGGCCGCCAACGGTGGACGGGCCGTCCGTGTGGCCGGTGCCGCCCGGGCCATCCGCGTGGCCGACGGTCGACGGGGTGTCCGTGTGGCTGCCCGTGGAGGGGGTGTCGCCGTGGCCGCCCCGGGGAGCGTTGAGGGCGTTGGAGGGCCCGTGCCCCGCGTGGCCGCCATAGGTGGCGTCCGGGCGGGCGCCCGGTGTGTGGTCACCCACGTGGACTGGGTCGGAGATGTCGGTGCCCAGGCGGATCGCGTTGTCGCCGCGGCCGCCGACGCCTGCCAGCGCGCGCTCCGGGACCCCGACCGTGGTCGGGGAGTCCACCTTCGGGGCGTCGACGCGCGGGATGTCCGTGCCCGCGTCCGGTTTGTTCGTCGGGGCGTCCTTCGCGTGCTGGGTGATGTCGCCCGCGGCGTCGTAGATGTTGCCCTTGGGGTCCATGAACTGCGACGGGCCGTCCACTGGCAGCTTCACCGTGCCCGGCGGAAGGGTGGTGGTGCCCTCGGGGAGCTTGATGTTGCGGTCGGGGAGCTTGATCGCCCCGTCCGGGACCGCCGAGCCCGACGGGAGGTGGATCGCCCCGTCGGGGAGGTGGACGGCACCCTCGGGGAGAGCGATCGCACCGTCCACGTTGATGGTTGGGGCCTCGAACTTGCCCAGGCCCTTGAGCCCAGCCATCACGTCGCTGATCTTCGACAGCCCCGCGCCTGCGCCTTTGAAGACGTAGGTCATGGGGTCCACGGCGCGGGCGGTTTTGCTGGTGAGGGAGAGGGACTTGGCTGCGAGGCCGGCTTTGCCCGCGCCTGCTGCTGCGCCGCCGGTGCCGCCGGTGAAGACGGTGGTCAGCACGTTGAAGGTGACCGCTCCGGCGGCGTGGGAGGGGTTGCTGCCCCACTGGTCCCAGGCGATCAGGGCCTTGCCGGTCTCCTTCACCGCGGTCTGGGAGTCGCGTATCCAGGCGGAGTGGTCGCCGGGCAGGGCGTGCAGGACGAGCATCGCGGCGGGGGAGAGCCCGGTGGCGAGTTTCGCCAGGCCGGTCCATGCCTGCTCCGCGGCGTCCCCGCCCTCGAAGCCGGCCAGGGTGCCCAGGCCCTTGAGGGTGCCCCAGACCCCGTCGACGAGGAAGCCCTTGCCGAAGTCGTAGGCGTGCTCCCAGACCTGCCACCAGGGCGTCGACTCCTCGACCGCCTCTCCCCAGGGCAGGCTCTTCGCCTGCTTGAGGGCCTCGGCGTCGTACCCGTACACGCCCTCCTTTTTGCCGGAGCCGTCATCGATCTTCAGAGCCTTGCCGCCGACCAGGGCGACGATCTTGGCGTGACAGGCCCGTTCCACCTCCTGGAAGGCGGTCCAGACCTCGGCTATCTCGCCACGGCGCCGGTTGTTCTCCTCGACCAGGTCACCGTCCTCGCGCCACTTGTCGTCGCCTTCGGCCTTGACCCGGAAGGCGACCGCATCCCGCTTCAGCTCCTTGAGCTTCTCCACCAGCGGGAACGCATCGTCCGAGTACGTACTCAGCGCACCGGCGATGACGCACAGGTCCGAACTCAGAGACAGCCCGGTCGCCGCCACCGGCCCCGTCGTCGCGAACAACTGCTCCGCCTCGGGCGCCTTGTAGAAGGCGCTCAGCCCACCGAAGCTGCTGTGCACATCACCGGCAGCCGTCGCGATCGCGGCCCCATGGCCCGACAGAGCCGTCACCTTCGTGTCCAGCAGGGCCAGGTCACCGGTGAACACCGGTATCCCCACCGGGTCGACCGGCTCGGCGTCACTCACCGGTGCCCCTGCATGCCCTTGAGGAC
This sequence comes from Streptomyces sp. NPDC006510, assembly GCF_040611955.1. NCBI lineage: Bacteria > Bacillati > Actinomycetota > Actinomycetes > Kitasatosporales > Streptomycetaceae > Streptomyces > Streptomyces sp. NPDC006510. Next base: position 22,581 of record NZ_JBEXPH010000015.1, read on the forward strand.
GTCCAGACGTACGGCCTTCGCCGCGTCCTGCGCGTGCCTGGCCGTCTCCAGATCACCCTCGCAGTACGCGTTGGTGGCCTCGACCGCACCCAGCACGGACGCCTCGATCCGCTCGGCCGCCGCCTTGAGGTCCTTCTTGCGCTCACCCAGATACACACCCAGCGCCGCGGCCACCGGCCCCATCGCCTGGCGGGACAACGGCGCCTGACCCGAAGCCACCGGCCCCTGCACGTGTGTGACCGCCTGCGCACCCGGCACCGCCGTACCCGCCGCCTGAGCCGCCTCCGACACCGTCGTCATCAGCGCCGTCAGAGCCTTCTCCAGATCACCGGCATGCGTACCGACAACCCTCAACTGCCCCTGCACACCCTGCGGCCTGATATCCCACCCCACCATGGGGAGGCCCCCCTCTTTCTTTGTTGCGCCCTGCTGAAACCGGCTGATGACCCGCTCCAACGACACACGTAGCTGACCCTGGGCGGAGCGAACGGTTGTTCGCTTGATCATCCCTATCAACCGGGCATCGCTGGCGCAATCAGCAAATCGGCAATTGGCTAACACTGGCTCACTCATGACTTGGTGATGCGTACTGATCGCAGCCTTGCCAGCGTCGGGAGAGGTGTTTGCAGCTATGGATGTATGCGGGTCTTCCGCCGCCCGCGCACGAACGGTTCGCCCGCGCCTGGGCGGACGCCGGTTCTTCTCCTCGGCCGTGAGGCTCCGGCGCTAGTCGGCGAGCTCGGCGAAGTGGTCGAACTCGCCCGCCAAGACGCCCTTGGTGAAGGCCACCCATTTCGTACGGGTGGTCGTGACGATATTGGTGGGGTCGCCGGTCTCGCGGAGGTAGACGAGTTCGTCCGGCCCGAAGGCGATCTCGATCCAGGGGCCCGGCCCCTCCTCGCCTTCGGGCGCGGCGCGGACCCAGGTCAGGTCGGCGGGGATGCCAGGGGTGTCAGTCACGGGTGCGGCTCTCCTTGATGGTGCGTACGAGGGTGGCCCAGGCGGCGGGTGTGGCGTGGAGTATTGCTCCGGTGGGGTCGCCGGATTCGGTGAGGCGAACGGTGCGCGCGGGCGAGGCGGAAATGTGTATACACGCATCTCCTTCCCCGCAGTACGACGACTTCGGCAACCGGAAATCCGCGATCCAACTTTCTCCCGTGAACGGAGACTTCCATGGTCAGTGCCACGGTATCCCCGCCCTGGACATACACCATCCAACTCCCGCAGGATCACCGCGCCCCCGGCGTCGCCCGTGCCACCCTGCGTAACGTCCTACGCATGCACGGCATGCCCGAACTCACCGAGGTCGCCGAGTTGTTGGGCAGCGAGATGGTCACCAACGCCTACCTGTACTCCTCGGGGCCGTACGCCCTGCGCCTGCGCGACGCCGGGCGCGGCCGGGTACGGCTGAGCGCCTGGGACACCGATCCGCGCATCCCGGCACCGTTCCGGTGGGGCGCCGAGACGCCGGAGGAACTGGCCGAACGCGGGCGCGGGCTGTATCTCGTCACGCTCTACGCGGAGTGCTGGGGCGCGTATCTGATGCGGGGCGGGCTGCCGGGGCAGGGCGGGAAGCTGCTCTGGGTGGAGTGCGCGGCCAAGGCGTAGGGGAGGGGAGGCGGGAGAGGGCTGCGTGAAATGAGCCCGGACCGTTTGTAAACGCCAGGGAGGCAGGGGAAGTTGTTCCGCAGAGTAACGAGCTGGATCGCCGCATTCGCGGCGGTATTGGGTGTGACGCTGGTGCTTGCGCCCTCGGCATCCGCCGCGGACACCGAGGCGATCGCCAAGTCCGCCGGCCAGAAGTGGGCCCTGAAGTCGGAAGCCACCGGCAAGTACGTCTCCACCGAGATCAAGGACGGGGACAACCAGTGGGCCAAGCTGCGTGCCAGGAGCGACACGATAGGTGCCTGGGAGAGGTTCACGCTGCACACCGATGACGAGGGAAAGACCGTCAGTCTGCGGTTCGAGGCCAGCGGGTACTTCGCCAGCACCGAGATCGAGGACGGCGGGTCCCACGACGGAATGCTGCGGGCCCGTGGCGCGAAGATCGGTGGTTGGGAGCGGTTCGACCTCGAATCGCTGGGGGACGGGAAGTACGCGCTGAAGGGGCAGAGCGAGGGCCTTTACGTCACCGCGGAGAAGAACGAAACCGGGGACGACTACGGGCTCTTGCGGGCCCGCGCCGGTTCTGTGGGGTCTTGGGAGCGGTTCACCCTGGTGAAGGCCGGGGCGGCCGGTATTCCGGAGGGCACCACCGATGCCGGAAGCGCTGTACCGCCACTCGCCGGATCAGCCACCGCGACCACGACGCGGGTCATGTCCTGGAACGTCTGCGGCAACATCAACAAGGTGAGCCCGTGCAACGGCGGCGAGCCGATCGGCAAGGCCGCCCTCACCGCAGGCCTCAAGGAACGCCTGGCCAAGGCCGCGTCCTACCCGGATGTGATCTTCTTCCAGGAGTTCTGCGAGAAGCACGCCAAGCCGGTCGAGTTGGCGCTGGAAGAGGGCCCCTATGAGTGGGACGTGCGCTTCGCGCCGATCAACTACAACGTCGACGGGACCGGCCTGAAGGCGCAGAAGGAATGCATGGATGCCGACGGCTGCGACCGGGGAGCGTATGGCGTCGCCATCGCGGTTCCCGACGAGAACGCCTGGTACCAGGCGTACGACCTGCCGTCCCCGGCCACGTACGTGAACAACGACGGGGTGACCCGCAAGGCGGAGCAGCGTACGGCTGTGTGCGCCACCGTTCCGTCCCGGGCCGCCATGTACTGCTCCGCGCACTTCAGCACCGGGGGCAAGGGCTGGGACGATCCCGAGCGCACCTGGCAGAAGAAGCAGGCGGCGACGCTCATGGAGAAGGCCGACCAGCGCGGCTACCGGCCGGTCTTCGGGGGCGACCTGAACGTGAGCCCGCCCGCTCGGAACCTCGACGTACTGACGACGATGTACGACCGGTACCAGGAATGCGCCGAGAAGGACGGTGTGTATGACGGTCCCAACACCAAGGACGGCGAGAAGATCGACTACATCTTCAGTCCCTTCCAGTTCAGCGCGTGCTCGGTGACGGCTTACGTCGGGCTGTCCGACCATTACTCCATCCACGGTTCGGTGCCGCTGCCCGCCAAGTGATCCGCGCGGCCTCGCTCCCGGAGCGAGGCCGCTGGGTCGTCTTCCCCCCGGGCGTCAGGGCTGGATGCCGTCGTACTGGAGGACGCGGTACGGCGTCTTGCCGTGGTTCACCGACTGCCACTGCGAGGCGATCAGGGTCAGGGACGTCGCGCTTGCGCTGCCGGGGTGGATGTATCCGCCGTAGAGGAACGGGAGCTGGGGCTTGCCCCAGTGGTGCGGCGGGAGGCCGTCGCCGACGATCTGGGGCTTGGGGGCGGTCCATACGGCGTCCGGGCGGGGCGCGGTGCGCGTGCAGATCGAGTAGTCGTCCACGTCGAAGTAGCTCATGCAGTACGTGTTGCCGATCCGCTTGACGGAGAACTCCCCGATCTTGTTGCCGGACAGCATGATCGACGGCCCCACCGCCCTCGTCCACTGCCAACGGCCGTCCAGGAAGGCCCAGTTCTCCTGTGCCCCGAAGTTGCCGGCGCGGAACTCGTCCGGCCGGATGCGGAACAGCTGGATCGCCCCGCCGTCGGCGGTGTTCGAGTGGGTGCCGTTCCAGCGCTTGGAGAAGATGTACAGCCAGCCGTCGGGGTCGATGCCCGCGAACGACCACATCCCGTACATGGACTGGTTCGAGCCCTGAGTGTCGCCGGCCCAGTGGTAGGGGTAGTCCTGCCAGGTCACGCCGTAGTCGTCGGAGTACGCGACGCCCGACATCAGCGAGCCGTCGTACCCGGCCGGGATGTTCTCCCACAGGGCCACGGACGTGTACTGGATGTAGGTGCGCCCGCCGAACTCGATGCAGTCGTTGGGAATGCGGGAGATCTCGAAGCCGTGCCCGTTGTCCGCCCAGTGCGCGTAGTCGAAGCACTGATTGGCGGCGCCCCCGGTGGGCATCGCCCACGAGAACGAGATCGGGGTCCGGCCGGAGGCGTCGAAACCGGCCTGGTTCAGGATCACCGGAGACCCCAGGTAGGGGTCGGCCTGGGCGATTCCGCCGAACGCGTCGCCGAACACGTAGCCCCAGGTGTTGTCGTGCTCCCGGTAGTACGGGATCGCCAGGTCCCCGGAGCCGAGCCCCTGCGCGCTCGCCGAGTCGCCGGGCTGCTCGCACAGCGGCGTGCCGGTCTGGAGCAGTCGCGCGGTCGGGCGCCCGGCTGCCGTCCGGGCGGATCGGTCGTCGGCGGCTGCCACACCGGGGGCGGCCCCCAGCAGGCCGGCGCCCAGGGCGAAGCCCATGCCGGCCTTGAGTGCCGACCGGCGGGTGGCGTCCCGGCGGTCCGGCTGCGAGGGGGAGGGGGTGGGCATGTTCGGTCCTCCGTGTGTCTGGGGGTGGGGCGAGCGGGGCGGGGCGGCGTGGTCGGGGCCGGGGGTTTCGGCCGGTCCCGACCACGTCCGCGCCGGCTCCTCACAGCGCCGTGCTACGCCTTGCGGAGGCGCCCGATGATGCCGTCGAGGTCGCGGAGGAACAAGGGGACGCGGAACTCGTGGCTGCCGGGCTCCTCGTGCGCCTCGTACGGGATGCCGGCCCTGTCGAGGAGGCCGCGGAACTCCCGCTGGCCCTGGAGCACGTTGTCCTCGCTGACCTGGCTGAACCAGGGAACGGGCCGGCCACCGGTGCCGGCGACCAGGAAGACCCGCTTGTTGCGGTAGCTCTCGATGCGCTCGACCGGGTTGTCGGCGCTGACCCTGGCCTCGTCCCACAGCGGAGCGCCGTAGACGGTGCCGCCCGCCAGGTCCGCGGCGGCGGAGGACACATTGGCCCAGTGCGTGATCGCGCCGAGGTTGCGGCGGAGGCTGGCCGGGCCGGAGTGGGCGCTGACCGAGGCGAAGTGGCCGTAGTACTTGGCCGCGTACTTCAGCGCGCCGAAGCCGCCCATGGAGAACCCGGCGACCGCCCGGCCGTCGTACTCGGCGTACGTCCGGAAGTTCGCGTCGATCCAGGGGAGGAGTTGCGCGATGTGGAAGGTCTCCCAGTTACGGGGGCCGGTGTTGGAGCTGACCGGGTTGGAGTACCAGCCGGCGTGGCCGCCGTCGGGCATCACGACGATGATCGGCTTGCCGGCGGTCCAGTCGCGGACACCGGCGCGGTCGAACTCGATGAAGTCCGAGGTGAGGCCGCCGCCGTGGAAGAGGTAGAGCACGGGGTAGGTGCGGCCGCTGGTGTCGTAGTCGTCGGGGAGCAGGACGTTGACTCCGGGGTTCCAGCCGATCGCGTCGGTCTGGAACCGGTAGTACTTCATGCGGCGATCACGCTCGTCGTGGTTCACGATGTGCAGCCCGAAGCCGTCACCGGCCGCGCTAGCCGTCGTGGCCGTCGCGAGGACGCTCCCGGCGCCGAGCGCCAGCGCGGCGGAGAGTCCGCCTGCGGTCTTCAGGACGTTCCTGCGGGTGGGTTGGTGCTTGCTCAACACGACCTCCGGATCGTAAGGGGCAGTGGGGGTGGCTAGTTGTCGGTGATCCACGTGCCTCGGTCGGCGTTCCAGTGGATGGTGACCTTCTGGAATTTCTGGGCCTTGCCGCCTGCTTCGTCCATCTCGTCGGTGACGGGGTAGCCGAGTGCGCCTTCGTGTCCGGCGGCGTGGAAGGCGTCGTGGATCGCGCCGTGGACGGTGTGGGCGCCGGTCTGTGCGGACCACAGGAGCAGGCCGCGTTCGAAGAACTGGTAGCGGCCGCGGGTGCCGTCCGGTGCCTGTGCGGCGTCCGCTTCATCTGTTGTGGGGAATCCCCAGCGGCGTTCCGCGTCCGTGTCCCAGAACTTCTTCAGGATGTCGCCGTAGATCGCGTGGGCCTCGTCCGGGTGCCAGATGATGATCCCGTTCTGGAAGAGCTGGAACCGGCCGCCGAGCGAGGAGTCCTCCTCGGCACGGACCGGTCGGCCGAGCGGTCCGTCGTGGCCGTTCAGGCCGGCGTACTTCGCGCCTATCGTCCCGTACGGCTGGAACGCCTCGGCCATCAGTTCGCGGGCGGTGCCCTCCGCCTGGGGGTAGCGCTCGGGGTACGCGGAGCGCTGGACGGCCTGGGCCAGCTCGCCCGCGGTGTCCCAGTCGGGCTCCATCTGCTGGGCCACCTCGAAGAACTTGTTCGCCGCGTAGTCGACGTCGAGGCACTGGGCGGGTTCGCACCAGCCCATGGAGGGCCGCTGCTGGAAGACGCCGAGCGAATCCCGGTCCCCGCACGCCAGGTTGTTCATGCGGGACTCGACCCAGCCCGTCTCGAAGCCGGCCAGCATCACCTTGTCGGACACGCCGCGGCGCTGCCCGACCTCGTACACCTTGCGGGTCACGGCGATGTCCCGGTCCGCCGGGATGTCGCAGAACAGTTCGGCCGGGGCGGAGTTCCCGAGGGGGCCCGGTACGTCGCTCGCGCTCTGTGCGAATGCCGGGTTGCCGAGGCCGGAAACGGCCACTACGACCAGCAGGACCGCTGATCTCCAAATCGCGCGTCGTTCGGTAGAGCCACGCACGTGCCTGCTCCTTCGTGTCGGAATAGCCGGGTGGAGAAGTGGAGAGAACCGGTGAGGGCGCGGCCCGTCGGCCAGCGGTCCGCAAGGTAGTCGTGGGGCGCCGGGCGGCACATCCGGAACGATCCGGAGTGACAGCCCGTCACGGGGATGCCGACAATCGACGCACGGACTCGGGCCGCGGGCAGTCGGGAACCCGGGGGTGGTCCGTCGTGCGCACGGCGGGCAGCCAGGCCGAGGAGCGGGTGGAACCGGCCGGCGGACGGACCCGGTACCACTCGGTGGAGCTCGCGTCCGACTCGTCGATGATGGGTATCCCTTGCGGGAGGCGGCAGTAGACGGCGAGGACGTCGCCGTGCCACACCCGTGTCGGTACGACGTTGTCGACGGTGTACGGCTGAAGGGGGTCGATCGCCAGGCCGAGACTGCACTGCGGGTTCCGGTCCGTGCGTTCCCGGCAGCCGTCGTCGGCATTGAACACCCGGAGCCGACCCGGTGGTTCACCCGCGCCCGACGCGGCGTCGCCGACGGCGTGCGACCAGATCGTCGCGGCCACCGCGCACACCGCGACGGTCACCGGGACGGCGCGGGTCCACCGGCTGCGGCGTACCGGCCGGGGCGGCGCCGACCGCGCGGTGATGCGTGCCAGGAGGCTCTCGGCGCTGTGCGCGGCGCGGTCGGCGTGGCTCGGGGCCAGGCAGTCGGCGGCCAGGGCACGCCAGAACGGCGGCAGCGCACTGTCGATCCGCAGCGGTGCGCGCCCCTCGGCGTACTCCTGCACCGCCGCGCCGCGCGCCACCGGCGTCGCGCCGGGGAACGGCGAGGCGCCGGACGCGAACACCTCGTGGACCATGATGCCCAGGGCCCAGATGTCGGCACTGGGCCGGACCTCCACGCCGTGCTCGCCGAGTGGGGCCTGCCAGCGCTCGGGCGGGAGGTAGTCCAGGGTGCCCATCGGCGGCGCGTATCCGTGGGTGCCGGCGGTGCCGGTCAGCTCGGTGGCGAGCCCGAAGTCCGACAGCTTGAGCGCACCGTCGGCCATCAGCAGGATGTTCTCCGGCTTGAGGTCGCCGTGCACCCAGCCGCTGCCGTGCAGATGGGCCAGACCTTCACAGATCTCGGCGAACAGCCGGGCGACGTCCGCCTCCGCGACTCCGGCGTCGAACAGGTCCCGCAGACTGCGCTCGGCCCGCTCCATCACCAGCACGATCGCGCCGTCCAGGAACGCCCGGTCCGGATCGCTGATCACGACGGAGTCCAGCAGCCGGATCAGTCTCGGATGGCCGGCCCGGTGGCCGAGTTCGACCTCGCGCCGGGCGGTCTCCGCGACCTTGCGGGCCTGGCGCGGTGCGAGCCCCGCCGTCGGCAGGACCTTGAGCGCGACCTCCACCGGCTCCTGTGCCGATGCCGAGGAGCCGGCCGAGCGGCCCGCGTACACCGTTGCCCAGCCGCCGGACGCGATCGGCTCGGTGACCTCCCAGCCGCCGACCCGGTAGCCGCGCGGGAGCAGCTCCGTGCGGTCACTGCCCGATGTGCCGCCCCGTCCATACACCGTCTCCCCCTCCGGTCCCCCGTCCGTAGCGCTGCGGGCCGCCGCGTCCCGTGACCCCGCTGTACCCAGTGAGCCCGCGTCTCAACTGCCCGACTCCCGCGCCCACTCCCGCTCCCGGACGCGGGGTGCGGCCCGGGGCGGCAGCAGCGCCAGATGTTCCTCCCGTACGAGTCCGAACCGCAGCGCGATCCCGACGAGGGTCTCCCGCTTGCCGTTGCGGCGAGGTCCCCCGGATCCGTGTCCGGGCGGAGCGCTGATCCGCATCTTCTCCTCGGCGAGGTAGTCGATGTGCGAGCTGACCGCCCGGGCCTTCAACCGGCCGCACGCGACGTGCCCCCTCAGCCGCTCGACGATCTGCGGGGTCGTCGGCACCGCGACCGGCGACTCGTCGCGCAGCCGCGGCTCGCAGAGCGCGACCAGGACCAGGAAGTAGAGGGCCGTCTCGTCCAGTGAGTACGCCGTGACGGTGCGGCTGCCCCACTGGCCCGCCATGCCGTCGGGGTCCAGATAGACGTGGTCGGGTGCGAACACCTGGAAGGCGACGGTGGTGTTGCGGCGGGTGGGCAGCACGACCCGGGAGAACTCGAAGGGGATGGGGGCGCCGGCCCGCCGGGGCGGGACCCGCAGATATTCTCCCGCTCCCTCCGGGTTCTCCACCAGGTAGCTCTGGGTCGCGCTGTGGTTGCTGAGCTGCCAGTGGTCGTCCGTCACCCGGATCTCGCCGGCCAGCCGGGAGATGGCCTCGTCGTCCAGGCGCAGTTCGACCGGGATCGTCGCGGAGCCCCGCCCGAAACGCGCCGTTTCCCCCGGGCCGAGCCGCAACGTCACCGGGTCGCCGGACGGTACCCCTGCGACGTCACCGTTCCGCCGCGGCAGATAGACCACTATCCCGCTCAGTGCACCCACCTCGCCCCGTGTCGGTGACTCTCACACCCGTCGAACGTTACCCATCCGGGGATGCGGTCCCCGCTCGGGTTCTGGTCGTTTTCGGACTGCCATCAGGCCGTCCGAAAAGGCCGCCCGCCGGGCCGCCCGCCACGGTGCGGTGCTGGCTCGAATACGGGCGTCGACGGGGCTCGTGCCGGGCACCCAGCTTCAGGTTCTTGCCCAGGGAGGAGAGCCGGAACCGGCCGGACTCCGTGCGGAACCCGGCGTCCGGCAGGGGAGTATTCGCTGCGGAACGCGCCTTTGCCCGCTTTGGCGAACTGGCTCGATTTGGCGCATCCGTTGAACTGGTCCGGTAGCCCTCCGGCGGGGGCCGGCCCGCCAGAGAGGGCCGGGTCGGCGGCCGCGATCGTCCGTGACCGTGAACGCCGCAGGGCCCGGATCCCATGCACTGGGGATCCGGGCCCTACGCGAGTCGGGTGCGGTACGGGCGGCGAGGGGAGAGGGGGAGGGAGAGAGAATCTGCCTCCCCGCAGAGCTCGTCGTACGCCCCGGCTCAGCAGGTCAGGAGTTGCCCGCCGACTTCATGGAGGTCACCGCGTCGGCAACCGTGCTCCGGTACAGGCCCAGCTTCGGGTCGAGCACCTTCACGTCGGGGCCGAGCGGGAAGTTCTGCGTGTCCGCGTTGGCCATGTGGTCGCCGTCGGCCAGCACGTTCAGCTCGTCGATCCAGGTCAGGCCGTTCGCCCCGCTCGGGTTGAGGTCGATCACCGCGATTGCGGCCGTCTTGGGCTTGACCGGGTATGCGGGTGCGCCGCCCAGGCCACCGGGAACCGCCGGCGTGATGTCCTTGCTGTGGTCCGAGGCCTTCGCGGCGCCCAGGCTGACCCGCGGGAAGTAGCTCAGGCCGCAGGAGTTCGCGCCGGTGTTGTTGACCTCGATCACGTGTTGGGTGGCCGAACCCTCCCGGGGGTACACGCGGATCGACAGGTCCCCGCTCTTGCACGGGTGCTTGTAGGCGTAGCTGTCGCTGGTGTTGCCGCCCGTCGCGGAGCCACTGTTGGACGTGCCGGTCTTCGAGGTGCCCGCCTTCGTGGCTCCGGTGTTCTGCGCGGCACCGCCGGTCTTCGCGGTGTCCGTGTCCTTCCCGTCGGCGGGCTGGGAGGCGTCCGTCGAAGCGCCGTCCGATGCGGCGTTGTTCGCCGCGCCGGCGGACTTCGTGCCGGAGTCGTCCCCGTTGCAGGCGGTGAGTGCCAGGGCGAGCACCGCGGTGACGGCGCCGAGAGCAGCGGTGTGCTTGCGGGTGCGGATCGTACGCATGGAATTCTCCCAGGATGAGGGTGAGGCAAGGCCCGGATCCTGCGGCTAACCGCTCTCTCTGACCTCTTGACAACCAAAGCTTCCTGTGGATCGCTCACGTTCCGCTGATGCCTCGCTGACGTACTGCTGACGTCTTCGAAATCGGTCCCGGAAAGGTCCTGGGGCTCACGGCCCAAGGCGGGTGGCCCGCCCATCGGCCGACCCGCCGCCTGAGCCGGGCCGCCACCTGAGCCGAGCCGCCTCGGGCCGGCTCAGGCCGTCCGCCGCGTGGCGGGCGGTGCGGCACTGACGGATGTGCTGGCCCCTCTGACGGCCGCCCCGGACCCGGCTCGCACCGACACCGACCCGCCTGACGCGGCCGACACCGTTCGGGCCGCCGAAGAGATTCATCTTCGCCTCGCCGGACCGAGCATTCGGGGCGGGCATGTCCAGTTCGCGGTCGCCGGGCTGCCGTTGCCGGACGAGGCCCGGGCGCGGGCGCTCGGCCGGTGCCTGACACGTACGGGAACCAGTCCCATGGCGGTCTGCGTCGGCCTCGCACTCCTGACCCGCCTCGGTGAGCCCGAGGACGTCCCGTACCTCAGGATCCTCGGGCAGCTCCAGGACCTCGCCGGCCATGCCGTGCAGGCGCTCGACGCCATCGACGGCCCGACCGCGGCCCTGGTGTGGCTGGGCCACTACGCCAGGGCCCCTGAGCTGCGCGACCTGGTCGACGCCCTCGCCGCCGGCGAGCCCACCATGTGCGTACGGGGACGGCTGGAGGCTGTTCTGGACAAGGCGGGCGCCGTGCGTCCCGAGACCGCTCGCAGAGTCGCCGAGGCCGTCCGGCTCGCCGAGATCCTGCGGGAGGAGCGCCCCCACGAAGCCGGGCTGGTGGCCGGGACGGGACGGTTGCTGCGCCGGATGTCGAGTGCGAACGACGACCGGGCCGAGATCCTCGCCTGCCCGGTGGCCGTCAGACTCCACGAAGCGTTCGCCGCGTGCGTCACCGAACTGCCGCCCGCCCTCGACCACTACGCGGTCCTGCTGTCCGTCGCGCTCGAACTGCACAGTGGCCCGAGCCGCCTGCTGGAGTGGGGGACGGGCCGGCGTGAGGCGTTGCTGGGGACGGCCTGGAGTCCGTACTGAGCCGGCCGGCCTGGCAGGCTCTCCTGGACGGTGAGCCCGAAGAGGGCGTCGACTCCGGTGAGCGGCGGCGGGTGGAGTGGGCCCGGCGCACGGCACGGCAGCCGTTCCGCCGCGGGGCCGAATCGACGGGCAGCCCTGAACACGCGGGCCCGGTACGCCGGTTGAGGATAGAGGCCACGGTGCACGATCCGGTGGACCCGGACATCGTCGAGACGCGCATGCTGATCGACGGACGCCTTCTGGTGCCGGAGGCGTTCGGCCGGGGTCCCACGCACGCCCCGGAGTACCTGCTGGACAGCGGCCGCCTGCGGGCCACGGACGAACCACGGGAAGTGCAGCTCGCGGAGGCGTACTGCAGCGAGGGCTGCTGCGGCGCGCTCCACGTCACCATCCGCAGGGACGGGGACCACGTCGTCTGGTCCGACTGGCGCCGCCCGTCCCCGCCACCCTCCCTGCTGCCCGCGCGCGAGCTTCCCGAGTACCGCTTCGAGGCCGCCGCGTACGACGCCGAGATCGCGCGTGCCGAGAACGACCACTCGTGGACGTGGCCGGCCCGCAGGACCGCCCGGCTGATCGCGGCGGGTCTGCGTGACCGGCCGGATCTGCTGACCCGCTGGGACGTGGAGCCGGGCTGGGTGGGCACCGACTTCAGGGACCGGGACCTCACCGCCGTCTCCCTCGCATACCGCACTGGGCCGGCCGCCGGGCAGAGCGGAGAGGACGCCTGGCAGTACGTCATGTGGTACATCCCGGAGGACGGAACCGCCCCCGAGGACCGGGCCGCCGCTGCGCTGCACCGCCTGGCCACGGGTGGACCCGAGGACGTACGGCGGGGCGCCGGCCGCGGGTAGGAGCGGCCCGGTGGGCTCCCCCTTGCCCCCCTTGGGACCGTCCACCGTTCGGGTGATCCGCGTTGGGTGCCGTCGCGTTGGGACGACCGGGAATCACGGGCCGCTCCGCTCGTCCCCGTCCGGATGCGTGGCGTGTCGCGTTCGCGGGATTTGGCACAGTGCCGCTCCGCGATCAAGGAACGGGGTGGGCGGAGTGGCAGTGGCGGGACAGCCGGGCGGCCGTCAGCGGCTGAGCGATCTGGCGGGTGGTGGTGGCGGGGAGGTAGGCGGGGACGTACTGAAGCACAGCGACGATGTGTGGCTGCGGGCAGCCGGTGGCGCGGAGGGGATGTGTACGCACCTCGGCCCGGTGAAGTCGGAGCTGGAGACCGCACACGAGGGCCTTCTCGCCGGGACGGGCGGGCTGACGGCGCTGGCGGAACTGGGCGCCGTACGGGAGTCGTGGACGCGGAGGTTCGAGGCGGCGCGCGGGGAGTGCCGGGCGCTGGCCGGGAAGCTACGGGCCGTGGCCCAGGCCCAGGGCGAGACGAACGAGACCGTGAAGTCCGCCTTCGCACCAGTGACTTCGGCGGGTCGGGGCGAGGCGCGATGACTCTGACCTGGGCACAGTTACGGGACCTGAAGTGCGGCGAACTGGAGGGCGCGGCCGACGGGTGGGGGAAAGCGAGCAACCGTGCCGACGCGGGCCGGGACCGGATCGAGACGCAGCTGCTGAACGGATTGCGCGATACGCAGCGCGGCGAGGCGGCGAAGGCGGCGGTCGGACGGCTGCGGCAGATGAGCCGGAACCTGAGTTACGTCTACACGGAGTGCGGCTTGCTCCGTACGACGCTGAACAGCCTGGCCCATGAACTGCGTGCCCAGCAACGGTCGTTGCGGGAGGCGCTCGATGACGCGGAGGCCCTGAAGTTCACCGTGCACGGGGACGGTTCGGTGACGTATCCGGAGGCGGGGGAGGGCCTGATCGACGGCAAACCGTTGCCGGGCGGGCGGGTGTCGACGGGGGACGCGCTGCCCGGCCTGCACTCGCCTTCGGGCCTGGTCGCCCCCAACCCGAACGCGGCGAAGGCGCAGGACATCGCGGACCGGGTGGCGAAGGCCGTGCGCACGGCGGCCGAGATCGACTGGCGGTATGCCCGAATCCTGCGGAAGCTGAAGGCCGAGGAGGGCCTGAAGGTCCCGGACTCGACGTGGCAGGACGCGGCGGGCGATGCGGCAGCGGTACGGGGAGCGGCGCGCGGCTACCTGAAAGAAGCGATCCCGCGCGACGCGTCACCGGCCGAGCGGAAGGCATGGTGGGCCGCCCTGACGGACGAACAGCGCGAGGAGTACCTCGCGGTGTACCCGGACCAGATCGGCAACCTGGACGGCATTCCGGCCTTGGTGCGGGATGCGGCGAACCGGGACAACATCCAGCTGCTGATGGGGAAGCTGGAGGGCCGGGACGACACGAAGTCGGAGACACAGTTGGCAGCGCTGCGGGAGATCGACCGGCAGCTGCGAGCGGGCAGCCAGCCCCCGATGTACCTGCTGGGCATCGGGGACGAGGGGAACGGGCGGGCGATTGTCTCCTTTGGGAATCCGGATACGGCGAAGAATGTGGCGGCTTATGTGCCCGGGCTGAATACTTCCCTGGATGAGGAATTCGCAAAAGGTGACATCAAGCGTGCCTGGGACACTGCCAAGGGTGCCCATAAGTACGATCACTCCAGTGCGGCCATTACTTGGCTCGGGTATGACGCACCGCAATCTCCGGATGGCACCGCCAGTCTGTCGGTGATGGGAACTGAAAGGGCTGAGAAGGGTGGAGTCGCCTTCAATGGGTTCATGGCTGGACTGTCGGCTACCAATGAAACCGGGGATCCGCACCTGACGGCTATCGGGCACTCGTACGGTTCGCGCACAGTAGGAGCTGCGACGCAACATGGCGATGGCATCCCGGGGGTTGACGAAATCATCTTGGTCGGAAGTCCGGGGGTAGGTGTCAATCGCGCTGAGGATCTCGGAGTCGGCAAGGATCACGTCTTCGTTGGTGCAGCCGAACATGACGTGGTAACCAAGGTTCCGTCCGGGCGGGAGGGTGTTGTGGGCGCTGTGGCAACGATCGCTGCCGGACCGGTGGTCGGATATTTGGCGGGGGACATTGTCGACCAGGGGGACGACGACCTCTGGTTCGGCAAGGATCCGGCGAGTGAAGCTTTTGGTGCTCGACGCTTCCCCGTCAACGAGGGTCCTCCTCTTGTCGGCGGGCATGGTCTCTCGCTCGATGCGCACTCCCAGTATTTCAATCCGAAGAAGGATTCCGTGTCCGCGGACAGTATTGCGCTGATCGCTGCTGGGAGATCTCGCGATATCGAGATGGAGGAACCTCGGTGAGGTCTAAGTTTCAGGATTTCGTCGTAGCGGTGGCGTCGTGTTTGGTGCTTTCTGGTTGCGCGGAGGAAATTGCCTCACCAAGTCCGGGAGGGCGGGAGATGATGGACATGCAGGACGCGGCGAATCGCGCTGATCGGCTTCTCGATTCCGTGTTGGGAGAGATCAAGCCAGAAGTTCAGTGGGCGCACGGACCAACCAGCAAGGGTAGCTGCGATGTGTCTCGTATGCGCGTAGTCATGACTGTTGTATCCGAAGGTCGGAGGGGGAATTTTCTTGGTGTGGTGGACCGCTTCTGGCGCCGGAGTGGGTACAGAATCAAGGCCGTTAACAAGAATGCGAGTGTTCCGGCGATCTATGCGCAGACGAAGGACGGCTTCGGGGTCAGCCTCAGTATCGGTGGCGAGGGCCAGGCCTTCTTCGAGGTGGACAGCCCCTGCGTGAAGGAGTCGGAGGTCGCTGAATCCACCACGCCGCCGAACGGCCCCGGATACGACGGCGTCTACCCCCTGCCCCGCCCCAACGTCCACTCCGACTTCTGGTCCGCCGGAGCCTCCTGACGTTCTGTCGCTGCCCCCAATGACCCGTAACAGGCTGGTCGGTGGCGGTACGGGATGGGTCGGGGGATCGACGTTGAGCCCGGCATTGGGTCCTGGGGCCCATGCCGGGCCCCGCGCTGTTGTGGTCGCATACGGATACCGGGGGGGGAACTGTCGCTGCGCCCACTCACAAAGCTGGGGAGACTCGCCGTGTCTGGCATACGAGAATTAGCGGTACCAGGTGGTGCTGACGTGAGCACCACTGAGGTCCCTCCGGGCAGGCAGTCACTGTCGCGCCCCTTGCAGGCGGTGCTGATTCTCGTCCGATTGCTCTTCGTCGTCACGGTCATAGGCGCGTTCAACGCGCTGCTCGTGGCGTCGTCGGTCGATGCGGTGGACGGTCGGCTCCTTGGAATGGTGCTGTACGCCGCGCTGCCCGGCCTCACCGGGTTCGCGTTGTCGCTGTACATGCGGACCGGTGGCGTCTGGATCTGGCGCGGGCTGCTGGCCGTTCATGCCTGGCTCCTGCTCGGCGCGCTGGCGACGCTGAGCGACGCGGACAACGGCCGGGGCGTGACGCAACTGGTACTGCCCGTTGTCGGACTCGTCCTGCTGTGCCGGCCCCGGTCGCGTGCGTGGTTCCGGCTCACTGCCGAACAGCGCGTCGAGCACCGGCTGTTCAGCGTCGTTCGGATGATCAAGTGGCGTCGGGACACCGGTCAGACCGCGATGGAGTACCTGGGCATGATCCTCGTGGTCGTGGCCCTCATCGGCGGGCTCGTGGCCACGGGGATCGGCGGTCAGCTGACCGGCCAGCTCCAGAACGCCATCTGCCAGCTGACCGGTAGCTCCTGCCCGCCGCCCGATGTGGACGTCGTCGCCGGAAACGGTGGCAACGGCAACGGCAATGGCAACGGGAATGGGAACGGCAGCGGGGGCGGCGCCGGGGGCGATGGTGCGACCGTGACCGGTGGAACCGGCTCCGGCGGGTCCGACGCGACCGGCGGCAACGCGACCGGGGGCAACGGCTCCGGTGGAAGCGGGGCCGGAGGCAGTGGTTCCGGCGGCAGTGGCTCCGGTGGGTCCGACGCTTCCGGCGGTTCCGGCTCGGCCGGCGCGGCCGGTGGTTCGAACGGGACCGGTGATTCTTCTACAGAGGTCAACGCGGGTAGACAAACCCCGGTCCCCGGATCCACCGACAACTCGAAGGGCAACTTCCTCACCGGCGTCGTGGGCAACGACGGTCTGCTGGGCGACGTCACCGGGGCCATCGACACGATCGCGCACCCCGTCGACACCGCCAAGGGCGTCGTCGACCAGTACGCGCAGGCCGCGAACAAGGCAGGCGGCAAGTGGGACAAGGGCAAGTACGTGGCCGCCGCCTGGGACGTGGCCAAGGGTTCCGGCGGAGGCGGCGGCGCGCTCACCGGGCTGCCCGGGTCCGGTACGCGCGTCGAGTCGGCGGTACGGGACGCGGAGCGGCAGTACCTCAACGACCGCATCCCGCGCGGTTCCAGCGCGGCCGGCCGCAAGGCGTGGTGGAACGGGCTGACGCAGCAGCAGCGCGATCGGTACCTGGAGCTCTCCCCGGACCAGATCGGCAGCCTGGACGGGATTCCGGTGGCGGACCGGGACACGGCCAACCGCCGGCACCTGCCGGACCTGATCTCGAAACTGGAGGGCCAGACCGACAAGAAGTCGAAGGAGCAGCTGGCCGGGCTGCGGGAGATCGACCGGCAGCTGAAGGAGGGCAGCCAGCCCCCGATGTACCTCATCGGCATCAGCGACGAGGGCAACGGACGGGCGATCGTCTCCTACGGCAACCCGGACACCTCGAAGAACGTGTCGGCCTACGTGCCGGGGCTGAACACCTCCCTCGACGAGGAATTCGCGAAGAACGACCTCAAGCGCGCCCGTGACACGGCGATCGGCGCCCAGGGCTACGACCCGTCCAGCGCGGCGATCGTCTGGCTCGGCTACGACGCACCGCAGACGCCGGACGGGCTGTCGAGCCTGGCGGTCGCGGGCACCGGCCGGGCGGAGAAGGGCGGTGCGGCCTACTACGACTTCATGGGCGGCATCGCGGCCACCAACCAGAACAAGGACCCGCACATCACGGCCATCGGACACTCCTACGGTTCCCGCACCGTCGGTGCCGCGACCCAGCGCCTCGGGGGAATCCCGGGGGTGGACGACATCATCCTGGTCGGCAGCCCCGGGGTGGGCGTGGACCGTGCCGTGGACCTCGGAGTCGGCGCCGGGCACGTCTTCGTCGGCGCCGCGGCCAACGACCCGGTGACCAAACTCCCGTCCAAGACGCAGGTCGTCGTGGGTGGGATCGGGATGCTCCTGGGCGGTCCGGCCGGTGCGTACGCCGCAGGGGACCTCGCGGACCCGGGCGACGACGACCTCTGGTTCGGCAAGGACCCGGCGAGCAAGGCCTTCGGAGCCCAGCGGTTCCCGGTGGCTCCCGGTCAGCCGCTGATCAGCGGTGACGGTGTTAGCTTCGACGCGCACTCCAACTACTTCAACCCGGTACGGGACGCCATGTCCGCCGACAGCATCGCTCTTATCGTGTCGGGACACTCCGACCGGCTCAAGATGGAGGAACAGCGATGAGGCGAAGGTTCCAGATCATTGCGGTGGCTCTGGCTGTCGGCTTCACGCTGTCCGCCTGCGGCAGCGAGAAGGCGCAGTCCGGTGCGAACACGAGCACCACGGCCACCAAGAGCGCCAAGAGCGACAAGAGCACCAAGGGGAACGGCATGGACATGCAGGAGGCCGCCGACCGGGCCGACGGCATGCTCGATGCCGTGCTGAAGGAGATCGACCCCGAGGTGCAGTGGGCCCACGGTCCTACGACCAAGGGCAGCTGTGACGTGACGCGCAGGCGCACCGTCATGACCATCGTGTCCGCGGAACGGCGGCAGAGCTTCCTGGACCAGATCGAGAAGTTCTGGCGCGCGAGCGACTACCGCATCAAGGCGAAGAACAACGACACGGAGTTCCCGGCGGTCTACGCGGTGACGAAGGACGGATTCGGCATCAGCGTGAGCATCCGGGCCAAGGGGCAGGCCTTCTTCGAGGCGGACACCCCCTGTGCGAAGGAGTCGAAGGTCGCCGACTCCGCGTCCAAGCCGAACGGGCCGGCCTACAAGGGCGTCTACCCGCTCCCGAGCCCCAATGTGCGCTCCGACTTCTGGTCGGTCGGCGCATCCTGATAGTTACTCAGCACACCGGACGACCCGCCCGACCCGCCCGGCGCACCCGGTGCGCCGGGCGGGTCGTCCCGTGCGCCGGGCTCCCGTCCCCGTGCGCCGGAATGGCGTTCACGTGCGCCGAAATGACCGGTCGGTGAACCCGATGACCCGGAAGGCTCGTACACACCCTCGAAACCGCCCATGAACGCGTCCCGGATGGGGGATGGTTGAGGGGTGCGGAAATTCTGGGTGGTCGGTGGCATCGGTGTCGGCATGGCCATGTGCTTCGTGGCGCTGCTCGTCGTCGGTACGTACTCCGCCGCCGCCGGACTTGTAGGGTCCGGTGGCGGCGGGGCTGTTGCGCTGGCCAAGGGGGCCGTGCCCGCGAAGTACCAGCCGCTGGTGGAGAAGTGGGGCAACCTCTGTCCCGCCATCAACCCGGCCCTGCTCGCCGCCCAGCTGTACCAGGAGAGCGGGTGGAACCCCCGGGCCGAGAGCCCCGCCGCCGCGCAGGGCATCGCCCAGTTCATCCCGGGCACCTGGGCCGGACACGGGATCGACGGGGACAAGGACGGCGACCGGGACGTATGGGACCCGGCCGACGCGATCCCGTCCGCCGCCTCGTACGACTGCGAACTTGCCGGCTACGTGAAGAAGGTGCCGGGGGATCAGACGGACAACATGCTGGCCGCGTACAACGCCGGCGCGTACCGGGTGATCCGGGCCGGTGGAGTTCCGGACATTTCCGAGACACAGAACTACGTCACCATCATCCGTTCCCTGGAGAAGAGCTTCGCCAGGCCCGTCGGGCGCGTGCAGCCCTCGCAGCAGGCGGCCGGGGCGATCTACTTCGCGCAGAAGAAGCTCGGTACGCCGTACCTCTGGGGCGGCAACGGCACGCCCGAGCAGAACGGGCGGTTCGACTGCTCGGGGCTGACCCAGGCCGCGTACCGGACCGTGGACATCGAACTGCCCCGGGTGGCGAACGATCAGTACAACGCCGGGCCGCACCCCTCCCGGGACGAGCTGCTCCCGGGCGACCTCGTGTTCTTCTCCGACGACCTGACCAACTCGCGGGCCATCCATCACGTGGGGCTCTATGTCGGCGGCGGGTACATGATCAACGCTCCGTACACCGGGGCCGTGATCCGGTTCGACAAGATCGATACGCCCGACTACTTCGGCGCGACGCGGGTGACCAAGGACGGAGCTGCGGCCCTTCCGACGGCCCGGCCGGCGGCATGACGCAGCGGCGGCGGTGGCCGGAACTCTCTGTGAAGCCTGGGCCCTGAGCTGCGACGATGAGTCACTCTTCGATAACGTCATGGTGATCATTCGGTGGAGAGTGGAACGCACGCACAGGGGACGTCGTTCCCTGGGTGGACCGGGGCATCGATCCACGCAGCACCGATTTACGCGGTACCGATGCGTGCAGTACCGATCCGCGCAGTGATCGAACCGACACGGGGGTTCGTCAAAGCGGTGCACACGGGTGTGCCCGCGGCAGCAGACAAGGCAAGGGGCCGCAGCAGATGGCTGGACTCGCACTGGATGGGTCGAACCCCGACGTCAGCCTGCTCTACGACATCAACGGACTCGCGAAGTCCGCTCCCACCTGGTTCGACCGGGTCATGGAGTTCGTCGGTGAGTACGGAATCATGCTCGGCATGGTGCTCGTGGTCCTGTGGTGCTGGTGGAGCGTGCGCCGGCGCGGCACGGCCGACGACTCGGTGACGGCGGTCTCCGGGATCGTCTGGGCACCGCTCGCCGCCGGGATCGCGCTCCTGATCAACATTCCGATCCGCGGATTCGTGCACCGGCCCCGCCCGTTCAAGGACCACCAGGGGCTCGACGTCCTGGTGGCGGGGAAGAACGACTTCTCCTTCGTGAGCGACCACGCCACGATGGCGATGGCGCTGGCCGTCGGGATCTTCGTGGCCAACCGGAAGTTCGGCATCGCCGCCATCGCGCTCGCCCTCCTGGAGGGCTTCTGCCGGATCTACATGGGCGTCCACTACCCGACCGACGTCGTCGGCGGATTCGCGCTCGGCACGGCGGTCGCCCTGCTGCTCGCCCCGCTGGCGATGATGCTGCTGACCCCGTTGACGGCGGCCGTCTCGCGTTCGGACCGGTTCGGGTGGCTCGTACGGTCGCGCCGGCCGGTGTCGGTGGCCGCGGCCGGAAGCCGGGCCGGGGCGTTCGGAATTCCCGAGCCGCGGCCGGGCACGGGCGGCGGAGACGGCGAGAAGGACCTGGCCGCGTAGGGCCGCCCTGCCGGACGCCGACGCCGCGTAGAACCCGGCCGGGCAGGACCTGGCCGCGTGGACCCGGCGCAGGGCCCCGGCCGTGGGGGGGGGGGGGGGGGGGGCGGGCCCCCCCCCCCCCCCCCCCCCCCCCCCCCCCCGGGGGGGGGGGGCGGGGGCGGGGGGCGGGGGGGCGGGGGGGGGCAG